>JABSQI010000204.1 GCA_013215905.1 Legionellales bacterium
ACATATGGTATGCAACAAATAAGTCAGTTGAAACTTACATGTCTTTTTCTGGTCTATCTTTAAAGATAAGAGCCGTTTTAGTCTGGCACAAAATCAAGTCGGGTTGTGGGGCATTTATGGCTCAATATATGCCCACATACGAGCCATGTATATATGCTGTTAAAGAAAACGGAACAGCAAAATGGAATGGCGATAGCGATGAAAAAGCTGTGTGGGAGCTACCTAAAGATAGCAGAAACGATTATCATCCAACTCAAAAGCCTGTAGGTTTATCCGAAAGAGCTATTCAAAATAGCAGCGATGCAGGCGATATTATTTTTGACTGTTTCTTAGGGAGTGGGGCAACCTTGATAGGGGCGGAGTCGGTAAGTAGAAAATGCTATGGTTTAGAGCTAGACGAAAAATACTGCGACGTAATAATAAACCGCTGGCAAAACTACACAGGCAAAAAAGCAAAACTAGAATCAACTGGTCAGACTTATGAAGAGTTGAAGGTTGAGAGAGATGTCTGAAAATAATCAAAAAGAATACAATCCGGACAGTGCACCATTTAGCTGGGATAAACTAGATGGCTTACTTGCATATAAATCTTCTTTGATTATTTGTGCTGAAATATTGGGTTGTCATGAAAACACAATTAAGAACCATATTAAAAAAAGACATCAGCAAACATTTACTGAGTATGCTGATAGAAAGTTATCTAGAACTAAGGTGAAGCTTGTTCAAAAAGCAATAGAGAAAGCAACAGCTGGAGATAACACTATGTTGATATTTTGCTTAAAAAATATATGTAAATGGCAGGATAAGTTTGAGGCTGATATTACAGATAAGGCTCAAACAGCACTATTGGGGTATTCTTTAAAAAAGAAAGATGAGTAGTACACCTACAGTCACAGAATTTAATCCCAACTTAATACCTTATCAGTTTGAGGTTATTAATGATATTAGGCAAGAATATAACTATAATCTAGGTGTGCATGAAATTATGCTTAGTGGATCTGTTGGATCTGCCAAGTCTTTATTAATGGCACATGCTGTAATCACTCACTGTCTTTTTAATAGCGGTGCTCATGCTCTTATAGGAAGGAAGGCATTGCCACAGCTAAAAGACACATTATTTCAAATGATAAGAGATCACCTAGCTACAGATGTTAATTATAAAGTTAACACGAGTAGGGGAATTATAGAGTTTGAGAACGGCAGCAAGATAACCTGTTTTAGCTGGGCTGATAAAGCTTATAAAAAAGTTAGGTCGTATGCGCTGAGCTGCGCAGCCATAGAAGAGTTTACTGAGAATGCTGACTTAGAATTTTATAAAGAAATAAAAATGCGGGTTGGGCGTATACCCCACATAAAAGAAAACTTCATAATAAACGCAACAAACCCAGACGCTCCAGATCATCCTGCTCACAAATACTTCATAGAGAAAGCAGATGAAATAGAGACAAGGCATGTTTATTATTCTTTAACTGAACAAAACCCTTTTCTCCCAAAAACATACATAGAAAATCTGAAAGAAACGCTAACTCCAAAAGAAGCAGATAGAATGCTTAGAGGTAAATGGGTTTCTATTCATACAGATGTAGTATTTTACAATTATGACAAACCAAGAAATTATGTAAATGAACACTATCAGTGGAATCCAAGGTTAAGAATCGATTTATTTTTTGACTTCAATATTGGATACGGTAAGCCTATGTCAGCAGCAGCAGGTCAAGTGGATGAGATGGGTGTTTTTCATATTGGGAAAGACTTTATTATAGAAGGGGCAAGAACAGAAGATGTATGTGAAGAGATTTACAATTCAGGAATATTGCACAATCACAGAATCATCAATATATTTGGCGACTGCAATGGTAGAAATAGAGACACAAGAAACACCCTAGATGATTATGCTATTATAAAAAGATATTTTGAGAGAAAGGGGTTTAGAGTAATAATAAATGTTCCAAAATCAAACCCAGACTTAAGAGCTTCAGAAAACTTGACTAATGCGATGTGTTTAAACGAACAAAACAAAGTTAGATTGAAAGTTTATAAAGATGCATATACTGCGCATGAAGGTTTAAATTTTACAAAATACAAAAAAGGCGCAAAACTAATACAAGATGACTCTGACTATTTTCAACACGTATCCACGGCTATCAGATATTGGATATGGGAAGTAATTGAAAAGTTGAGTAAGCCTGCTAGACCAGTACAAATAGGGAAATATAGATAACAAGGATGATATAATGCCAAATTTAGCGACCATTGAAGGTAGACTAGAATTAATCGCATCAATTAATGATGAAAACAATAAAGCAAGAAAACAGGTAAGTCTTAAGCAGTCAGAAGTTGACGGTGGTAGATTACAGTTCTACGTAAAGAACTATCTGCGTGGAGAGTTAAACCTAGACACTGTTAAAGAGATGCCATTAGTTACATCAATCAATGTTCAATCTGCAGTAACAGACAAAAAAGCTACTGTTTACAAAAAGAAACCTAATAGAGAGTGGACAGATGTAAGCGATGAGGCTGATGAAACACTTAGAAAAATATACAAAGATATGAAGCTTGATCAAAAGCTTAATAGAATGAATAGAAATTATGTTTATCAAGATCAGTCTATCGGGATGATTGTGCCTAAAAACGGTAAGCTTATTTGTCGTATTATGAAGATGCACCAAATAGATGCTATTCCAAGCGATCTAGATCCAGAAAGTGCAGATGGTTACATTATCTCTACATTCGATAGAACGCTATACATTCAATACGATACTGACAAAAAAGAAGTAGATACGGCTACAGGATTTAAAGGTCGTGCAGATAGATCAACTGCATCACAGGATAAAGATTTAGATGTTGGTGAAAAATATCAGTTCCAAAGATATGTAGAAAAATACATTGTGTGGACCAAAGAATATAACTACATGATGAACGGCTTGGGCGAAGTTCTTAATCCAGAAACAGGTGAGCCTTTAGAGGTTGTAAGTGTAGAAGATATTATCTCTCCATTATCTCAATACGGCATTATGCCTTTCTTTGAGATTGCCAGAGATAAAGACTTTGAATATTTTACTAGACCATCAAATGCTATGACTGACTTCACAGTGCAATTTAATGCAATGCTATCTGACTTAGCTACCAATATTAAAATGAATGGTCATGCAGTTGGATTACTTAAATGCCCTTCAGAGATGCAGCCTAAAAATTTAAACGTTGGTGGATCGTCTATGATTGTACTAAATACAGATAATCCAGATGCAAATGTAGACTTTCAATTTGTTGCTCCTAACAGTGATATTTCAGGCATTGGTGATGCTATTGATAAGTTCTTAAATTACTTTGTTACAAGCGAAGGCTTAGGTGGTGATGTTGTTAACTCTAAAGGTGAGACGCAAAAGGCTACATCAGGTATTGATAGATTTTTACAGATGCTATCTAAGATTGAAGCTCACCAAGATGATTACGATGCGTTCAAAGATGTAGAGCAAGATATATATACAATCATAAAAGCATGGCTTGATGTTTTATCTAATAGCTCTGACTTAAATGCTAAATACAAAACAAGCATACCTGTAGATTCTGAAGTTGAGGTTAATTATTACAAACCTGAGATGATTCAGACTGAAACTGAAAAACTTAGCAATATAGAGAAGCTGATTGATCTAGGTCTTATGTCTAAGGTTAAAGCAGTCATGGAATACTACGACATTGAGGATAAGGAAAAGGCAGAAGAGATGCTTAAGCAGATTCAAGATGATGATTCTTTTTTAGTTCCAGATAGTGGAGTGTTTGCACCGCCTAGTGAAGATGAAGATATGGGGCTAGATAATGACACTGAAGATGAAGATAGCGACGACAACGTAGAAGA
>JABSQI010000205.1 GCA_013215905.1 Legionellales bacterium
TTGATTTAATATAGTTAAGCATTAGCACTTTAATTCTACAATATTAACTAGTAGGATCTAACAGTAAATAATTAACAGCGCTCATACTATGCAATCACATCTGCAAGAAATAAATACCCATACCCCAATGATGCAACAATATCTACAAGTAAAACAGCAATATCCCAATATGTTGCTATTGTATCGTATGGGAGATTTCTATGAGATGTTCTTTGAAGATGCAGTTGAAGGAGCAAAATTACTCAATATTACTTTAACTCATCGTGGTAAATCTGCTGGGAACCCCATTCCAATGGCGGGTATTCCATTTCATGCTTTAGATAATTATTTAGCAAAATTAGTAAAGCAAGGACTTTCTGTTGCAATCTGCGAACAAATTGGTAGTCCAAATACTAAAGGGCCAATGAAAAGAGAAATTGCAAGAGTAATTACTCCTGGAACAGTTATGGATGAATCCCTCTTGGATGAAAAAACTGATAATTTGCTAATGGGAATATACCAACATAAAAAAGATCATGGTTTTAATATAGCAGTACTAGATATAACCACAGGTTCTTTCTATGCAAAAAAATATCAAGATTTTTCCTCTCTTGCTGACGGTATTGCAAAATTAAAACCAGCAGAAATCCTAATAACTAAAGAACTATTTGATCAATACCATTTTGATAATACACTACAATATACTTTCAAACCATACGATGAATTCAAGTACCATAAATCTTATAAGGTTCTCTTAAACCACTTTCAAATAACCGACCTACATGCTTTTGGGCTGGAAGATCACCAAAGCATTATAATCCCTTTAGGAACCGTACTGTCATATGCTAAATCTACCCAAAGAAATAATCTTCCACACATAACTAATATTAGATTTAAAACTAAAGACTCAACTTTACATATGGATGCAAATACCATACAAAACCTAGAACTACTAAAGAACATCCAAGGAGGTGAAGATAATACCCTATTTAAAATCTTAGACACGTCTTCTACCAATATGGGA
Organism: Legionellales bacterium; assembly: GCA_013215905.1. The sequence goes on from JABSQI010000205.1 coordinate 1,004, forward strand.
AGCAGAGAGCTTAAGAGATGGCTCCTAAATCCTCTACAGGACTCTACTCTTATTAACAGACGTTTGGCTGCTGTTGATAAAATTTACCAAACTCATAATATGGAAGAATTTATTAATATCCTAAAATCAATAGGTGATATTCAAAGAATAACATCTAGGATTGCTGTTAAATCTGTTCGTCCTCAAGAGCTTTTAAAAATATGTACGTCCTTAGAAAATATCCCCAAACTGAATCATTTACTAAAAAATTATGATGATGAAATACTCAAATATTTAAATAAACAACTCATACCTTTACCAGAAGTAATTGAAAGAATAAACCAAGCTATCTCGAAGGACTCTCCTAATCTTATTAGAGATGGCAATGTAATATTAGAAGGATACAATAAAGATTTAGATCAATTACGCAATCTTAATAAAGATAATAGCGCATTTTTACTTGATCTTGAGAATAAAGAAAAAAAATCAACTAATATAAACAGTCTACGCGTATCGTATAACAAAATTCAAGGATATTTTATAGAGATCCCCAAAGGTCAATCTGGCAAAATCCCTGAACATTATCAAAGAACTCAAACTCTCAAAAATGTGGAAAGATTTACTATTTCCGAACTTAAAAAATTTGAAGCTAAAATGATATCTGCTCAAACAAAATCCTTAGAATTAGAAAAACAGCTCTATGAAGAAATCCTAGATTTTATTATTGGATTTCTACCGCCTCTAAAAAATAATGCCAATGCAATATCAAAATTAGATGTAATAGTAACTTTAGCAGAGCGTGCTGAAACTCTAAGCTTGGTGAAACCCCAAATATCCCAAGAAAAAATTTTATATATCAAAGATGGCAGACATCCTGTAGTAGAAAATACTTTAACAGAACCATTTATACCTAACGACACAAAATTGGATACAAATATATCCTCTATGATCATTACTGGTCCTAACATGGGAGGTAAATCCACTTATATGCGTCAAACTGCCCTAATAGCGTTGTTAGCACATATAGGCTCATTTGTTCCAGCAAGAGAAGTTCAGCTTAGTGTCCTTGATGGGATCTATTCTAGAATAGGCGCATCAGATGATCTTGCCTCTGGTAGATCAACATATATTGTAGAAATGAATGAAGCTGCATATATACTAAGACATGCAACAGAAAAAAGTTTAATTATAATCGATGAGATAGGTCGTGGAACAAGCACATATGATGGATTATCTCTCGCCTGGTCATGTCTTAGTTATCTTTCGAAAAAAATTAAAGCATTTACCTTATTTGCCACTCACTACTTTGAAATAACAAAAATAACAGAGCAGATTACTAACATCCAGAATGTTCATTTCGATGCTATATTAGAAAATGATAAGATTATATTTCATCATAAAATTAAGTCAGGCTCAACAGAACAAAGTTATGGTATAGAGGTAGCGAAATTAGCAGGTATACCTGAAGTTGTCATTGAGCAAGCCCGTACTAAATTAAATGAGTTACAAAATTCAAAATATACTATTAAGAAAATATCTAAAGTAGCCAATAATCCTGCTGTCGATAATTTTATAAATCAACTCAAGATGGAAATTAAACCTGACCAATTGACTCCAATAGAAGCACTCAATATGCTTTATAAATATAAAAAACAATTAGAGAAGCACTAGCTAATACCATTATCTATATATTTACTAGCACAGTATTGGGATAATTATTTTAATACTTATTTGAAAAATATTTTACCCTACTCCACATTGACAAACTGTATATTTATATTGTAAGGAGAATATATGGTAATAAATATTTTATTATTTTGATCAGTATCCAAATTTAACTCCGGTGTTCCCAAAGTATTAATAAGATCCTGTTGTTTCATTTTATTATCTGTCATTACTGGAAAAATTATTCCAGATAATTTAGTTACATCAAATGTAAATTCCTCTCCAGGCAAGACAGGCCTATCTATACAAAAGACAACATCCTGATCATAGGTTGTTAAGCTAAAAGCACTAAAAAGTTCAGCAGGCTTATTTTTTTCTTTAATCAAATTTTTAATTGTTATATATTTTATTTTCGCACAAATATCGAAAGATATAAGCACCATTGCCATCAATAAAAAAGACTTTATAAATTTCATTTCTAAACAAACTCCATTTTTAGATATTTATTAGTTAATCAATATATCAACCTATGAATTTGTAGTTTAACACAATATAACCATATATTACCTATAAATTTCTTTAGTTTTATTTTCTCTCTATATGTTTTTATTTTGCAAGACTTGTTTTATTATCGCCATTAATAATATGATCCATATCAAAACTAAGCATCCCTATTAAATTTATTTTTTATGTTTACTAATAAATATACTGTTTAAAATTAAGTATTCTATAATAGCATTCCCTATTTATAATTTTTTATTAACAGCTACATAGACCTATAAATAATAAAATACATTTATAGTTATATGATGAATTATTAGCATGTGGATTGACATAATCAGATATCTTACTATACCATAATTTTTTAATTAAGGGTTGTCCCTGGATTATATGATTAATAGATTAAATATTATTACTGTTATTTTTCTCTGCTGTTTTATATCGGGGACCTCGGCTTATTTTACAATTAAGGTTGGTGGAGGTATTGTGCATGATGTTAGTGATGCTGTTGACAACACTCAATTTACTGTAAAACATAATCCAGCTTTTAAAATTTATTTTGCTGGCGGTTGGGAACTAACTCGTACTAAACGTCTTGAAATAGAATGGGGACTGACAGGACTCGATGCAAAAAAGATTAAGTATACCGTTGGTGGCAAAGATTTTTCAATAGATGTTGAAGACCGTGCAGTTGGGATGATTGG
>JABSQI010000206.1 GCA_013215905.1 Legionellales bacterium
CTTCTGTACTGAGAATGTTGAAGGAGTATAAGGTAACACGTTACCAACTCTTCTGATATAAGGAACCATACCTTCAGTAGTTTTCAATTGCCTGTTTGTAGCAGGATCGATCATTACGTTAGTAGTTCTCTTTTGGAACAACATTGCTCCATCAATCTTCAAGTTCATTCTATAATCAGTATCCAACTGACCTTTCATTACATAAGTAGGAATTGATTGACCACCTGGATCTGAGATTTTATCAAACCATTTCTGGTTAGTCATCTCTGTACCTGTTGCAGTTAATTTCTCTTTAATGATTTGAGCATCATTATCATAGTGGAATACACCTGATACTGCTCCGTCTGGTTGACCTGATCCTTCTGAGAATGCTGAAGACGTAATGATTAACTCTTGCCCTGCTGCTACTGCTCCGAAATCGTCAGCTACATCATTGGGAGTAACTGTAATTACCGGTGCTGTTGGAGTTGTTACATCAATATCTGTAATCTGTCCTGTAACCTCGTTTGGAGTCATTACTGTATCCCACAATCTAGGATAGAATCTGTTTCCAGTATCTAAATCAGTTGGGTCTAATGTAATTACCAAGTTATTACCTGGTCCGGGTGCTCCAACTAAATTCAACTAATGAAATACCTCGTGAATCCAATCTTCTTCATCGTGCTCGTAAGTATCTTGAGCTACAGACATCTTGAATCCCATTGATTCAATCAATCTAAATAATCCTAATCCTTGATCTCCGTATCTACGGAATAAGGTATTAAGTCTTTCTGGTTTATCAATATCAAACGTTGATATCAATTCGGACGCATAGGGTCCGGCTACTGATGCTGGTGTCATTTTTTTTATGTGTTAGTTAAAATTAATACTTATTTTAACTTAATTAGTTTCCCTCAAAGTAATCCAATAACATATCATCTTTCGACTTAGGTGGCTGATTTCCTACTCCTTCTGAAGTTTGTTTTATTGCAGACGGATTGTGTACTGTTTTAAGCCACTCTTCATCTGAATAAGACCTAGCTCTTTCGGCTACAGCTCTTAGTATTTGATGTTTATGCTTCGAAAAATACATGTTCTCAAGAACTTCTTGAACATGAGTTGAAGAATCTTCTCCTAACTCAATTCCAGAATACTCTATCGCATCGTATAAATCGTCTTTTAAAGAGTCAATTTCCTCTTTAGTTGTAGTCCACGATAGATCTAAATTATCGCTTATATTTAAATTAATAGATTTAAACTCTTCCAGTGTTTTAGATATAGATGGACTCCAGTTGTCCATTCTTTCCTTCTCTGAAGACTCAAAATCAACTCTCTCCTTCTCTGGGTCAGGAATAGAAGTTTCTTGTTGCATCTCCTTTAAAGAACCTAAAACCTTTCCTGATTCAAGCTTTAATTTAAAGTTAGACCTTTCTATTTCGGATTCGTTGTACTTATCTGGATCTAATTGATATTCTCCATCTAAATATGTCCTAATCTCCTTCTCAGACATTGTTGGGTTATCCTTTTTAAAGTTATAAACCAAAACATCCATAGGTGACATTTCGTCAAAATTGACTGCTTGAACATCCATGTAGAATTTAGGATCTCCTCCTTGTTTCATCCAACTATCCAATCCTTTTACAAGATCATTAGCGTATTCAGGACTTTTTGACTCAAGAGACTCAATCTGATCAATAAGATCATTGTAGTCTTCTGTTAATTTGTCAGATCCCAACGCTTTGTTAACATAGTCTGAATTGTTGAATGCTTCAAATGATTCGAAATTTGAGTTTGGAAACATATCGTTTATCACTCTCATTCTATCATCGTCAGTCAAATCCGCAATTACCGGCTCTGTAACTAATCCCTGCTGCTCATTGACAACATCTGCAAGTTCATTTGACGTTTCGCCTTGAACTTCTGGAGATGTTTTTTCAACTACATCAGCATAGATGTCTTGTTGTTCGTTTTGGATATTATCTTCTCCAACTAGAAAAGATAAATCACTGTTGTCATTTTCACTGTGTTCCATAATTTAATTAGCTCTGTGTGAATATTCTAATTACAAATATATATTTTTTTTTAGTTTAAAACAAAATTTACTTTTTCTTTTCGTTATTTTCTCCTCCGTTTCCGGTCAAGTTTACAACTCCTTGAGTAAGTATTTTGTCTTTATCAACTTTAGCCTGTTCAACAAGCTTACTGTATTCTTGTTCTCCTATTAAAGTTTTCAGTTCTGACTCATTCTTATATCTATTATCAGATTCTTTACTTCTGTTCAGAGATTTAACGTTGTCAATTTCTGAATCTTTTTGTGTTTGAGCTCCAATTAATTCTAGTGCATTTGCATGTTTCTTGTCTTCAAGTGCTAGTAAACTTTCTGATTGTTGTTGAGAAGATGCTGCTTTTTGTTCTTCCATTTTAATAGACTCTTGTTCTTCTCTCCATGCTAAATACATTTGGACATATTTTATATTACCTCCAGACTCAAGCATTCTATCAATAAACATGTAGTCAGAAGTTGATATCCCTACCCCTCCTTGTTTTCTAGCTATTGTTGATTGCATAGCCATATTCATTATTCTTTGTCTTTGTTCCTCGGTTGGCTTCATTTCTATTTTGATAGCATACTCCGAAAATGAAATTGCAGATGTTAACCTTAATGTATTCATGGTAGTCTTTCCTAGAGCTGGGAAATGAGCTTTTATGTCACCGTATCTGGCTACTATTTGCCATCTAAGGGCCATGCTTTTGACTGTTTCTTCTTTTAGGAACTCGTACCCTGAGTAAAAGTAGTTTAAAGCGTTGTTAGCTGCTGATACAGCTATTTCGGATGTTGCTACTGGAGTTTCTGGATTTGGCATAGTTGCATCTATAGCCTCGTTTATCCCTGTAGTATCTCTAATTATTTTAGCGTTCCAATCCCATACTTTCATAAATTCATCCAACTGCGCTCCAACTCCTCCTTCTATAGGGAATATTGGTTTTGATGAATTTGGGTTCCCTTGAATTGATGGGTGGTGTCCCTGAGACTTGAATAATAAATCTCCAGTTTGTCTTCTAATAGCCAATACATCTAATGGGTTTAGTTTTTTACCTCCCATTGATATGTTATCTAGTGATCCAAATTCAATTGCTAAACCACTTGGAGCTGCCATAGCTAAAGCATTTTGAAGCTTAAGCCAAGTGTTCTGCATATTGTCTATGTTTGGAACAATTGTAGACATTGAAGACTTGTTAGATATTTTGTATACGTGGTACGATAATGAAGCTTCGTTTTTAGATTTTCTTGGTATATCGTTTTGATGTCCGTAGTCAAAAACATAATTTGATCCTGGAATCCATTTACATTTATATACTGTTGACATTTGAGACATTCCAGGCTGTCTTTTGCTAGTCTTCTTCTTGTTGTAACTGTAATCCTTTTTATGCACGAAATTGTCTCCTCTTGAGTTTATTCTGTTTTCGTACTTCATAACATCATAGCTAAGGTATTCAGCATCTAACAAGCATATTAAGAACTCATCGTATCTGTAACCTCCATTACCATTTTCTTGACTGTAGTATTCGAACTGATAGCTATTAGGGTTGCTCTGGTATCCACAAAATTGAGCTGCAATTTTTTTAATGTCATCCTCAGTTATTTCTCCTGAAGCTATTTCTTTCGCCATCTCCTGTCTTAAGGAAGATATTGTAACATGTCTTATTTCAGCAGCGAATAAAGGATCTTCAAATGTGTGACTTCTTGAATATTTTATAATTAGGTTAATAGGATCTACATATCTACATTTAACTCTTTGAGTAGCTGGATCAGTATAGTCTCTTACTGCAGCTATTCCTAAAT
>JABSQI010000207.1 GCA_013215905.1 Legionellales bacterium
AAACTGACCAACAATGTCCGTGTTGAGTAATAGGAGTAGAACCATAAAAAGTCAATTGACTGATTACGGATGCTGTTGTAGTAGCTATAGCTGTTGCTGCTCCTGTAATAAGTATGGGTAAATAATCAGTAGTTGTAGAAGCACACACATTGCTTGTACTTTGTAATTTTAAACTATTTTCTTCTGAAGTAAGGAAATTACTAGCTACTTTAGGTCTGAAATATCTTTGTTCAGGCAGTTGCATATTAGCAAAGAATGAAGCATGACTTTGAATACTAGGAATAGTTCTAACATGCTGATTCTTAAAGGATTCTGCATCATCTACACCATTAAATTGTTTAGCAAAATTAACAGCTTGTGCAAAATACCAGTCTCTATCTCTTTCGATAATTTGAAATTTGTCTGCGGGAATCTCATTACGTAGCCATAGTTTTCTAGCAATTTTGTGAGCTATGAACCAAGATCCTGCTTCTAACCATTGTTGTTCTGCAGGGATAGTAGGATATCCACAATCATCTGTTGGTATAGCTTCATAAGATAGTGCAACCATTCCTTTACTAAAAGAAGGAAAGATATATCCCTGACCCACTGTATAAGTATTTTCTGATTGAGTAGTATAGTCTCTATCATCAAGATGATATCTAACATGAAAGTTATCTGTAGACCATCTCATAGGAACTATTGTTCCTTTACCACATTTAGCTTCTTCTGTTGAGGTAACTCCTTGTAATTCAGCAGCTTGTTTTATTTTATGTAAGTCTAAAGGAAGATCAGATCTCCCATCACATATATCTAAATAAGCTACCTTATCAGTCATGACAAGCCCTACATTCGTATGAGCCATAAATTCAGCAAGCCATTCTAAAACTTCTTCATCATTGATATCGTATTTGAATCCAAAGTCTCTAAATACCTTATCTACTACATTTTTATAAGATACTGTGTTTCCTGCGTACATGTCTTAGTCTTTTAAGGCTTCTGCCAGTTTTTGTATAAGCGACTTTTCTTGTAAAGGATTCTCCGTATGGATAGTTTTTTTACTTTCGAATTTCCATCCGTCTTCTTCTTTAATACTCTTATCTACACACTTTATATAGCCGTTTTCTACTTTTTCTACTTTAGTCATTATAGAGGTTCCGTCTTCTAGTTCTACCTTCTTGGTCCAGACTACGCTTCCTCCTTCTGATACTTCTTCTATAAAATCATCCATAATAATATATTTTTCTATTTGGGTCTTTTACTACTGTATTAATTAATCTAGAATATTGTCTAGATGGTGTAAACTCATAAAATCTGTGGTATTTTACTGAGGAAGTAAGTCTATCCCAATAATGTTGATAAAACTCTTGATTTGTATGATCGTTCATAAAGTAAACTACTTTCTTTCCTTTAAGTTCTGTTATCTCATCTCTTGTTTTTCCTTCATATGTTTTTTCCCACATTTTCCATGTTGTAGGCCAGTCAACTTTTAACGATTTAGACTTTTCTCCATTTTTTTTAAAAAAGTGCAACTTATTAGCTTTTACTCTTAGATATCCTAAAGGTCCTAGTTTTAACTGCATATTTTCTTTAACTATAGTCCTACTAAAGGTTGATAAAAGCTCTTTTAGAAAAGCATCATATTCTTTACGTTCTAATTTGGCATTTTTTGCATTCTTTTTATAATGCTTAAAAAAATCATACTTATGGATATCTCCTGTAGTTTTTCCTTTGCCTCTTTTTAAATATATGTTACTTTTTTTGTTTTGCACTTTGTTGTTGTTGTGATAGTTCTGTTTTGTTATCTTTAGCATCATTACTCTCATCTAAAGGCATCATCTGTTTTTGCATTAATTGTTGTACTATTTGTGGTTTAATATATGTCCACATCCATTGATTAAGTGGATAGATATCATAAGGACTCCAACAAGGTTTTCCTGAACAGTTTATAAAGTCTCCTAAAGCACTTGGATCTTCAAACAGCCCTCTTATAGTTATATATTTTAATATTTTAAAACCAGGATTGTTACTAATGACATAAATGTATTTGTCATATAAAAAAGAATAGACAGCATTTTTAGTTGTCCTACCATGACCTGCGTATGGGACCCTATTATAATCTATCATTGTAAATCTTTTCTTAGTAATATCTACAGGTCCTACTGATGTGATACCTTTTCTATAATAGAGTTCTACAGTATTAGGTATTTGTTTTTTAGTGCGTACTACTTTGCAAGACAGAGGAATAGATAAATTACAACATGTGTCTGGGTCTACTAATTCTAATTCTACACATGCTAGTTCTTGTTGTACATTAGGATCTATGGATCTGTTTTTATTGTACTCATTTCTTAGCCATAAGGACCTCTGTTCGTTAATAATATCCGTATAGTATAAATCACTAAATACAGAGTCTGAAGAGTTTATATTTAAAGCTTCATCTAATTGGCTATGTAGGTCTATAAGTGGGAGCATATTACAAATATAATTAATCTAATGACAGTTTCTTCTTAAAAGGATTAACTATCTTATACATAAAACTTAAGTTGTGGGTTCTGTTAATAATGTCATAATTGTAGGAATATAGTAAATCTTTTCTACTTAACAGAGATATTTTAGGACCAAAATTAAATTGAGCCTTACTTCCTCCTATTTCTAATCCTGCAAACATTTTAAATCTATTTTTCTGTATTGTAATCCTTTCTGATATCTTAATAGTGTCTGTTCTATAGATATACTGGGGGAACTTTGGTGTGTAGTTTAAAAACTGACGTTGTACTAAACAAGAGTCTTTATTTAATTCTGTGGTAATAGTACCTGAAATTAAAGAATCTTCTACATTAGTTACATAGGTTCTGGTTGTATCTCTGGTAATAGAGTCTATTCTATCTATGTACTTATATTTATAAACAGGCACCTCAACAATGTAAGGCACCTGTTTTTCAAAGAATACAGTATCAGATTTACCTGGAATATAGATACTATCTCTCTCTATCTTTATTATTGTCTCCGTTTCTACGGGTTCTACGGTTCTATCGCAAAATTGAATGAATAAGAGTAACAAGAATAAAGCTAAGATAATGATCTTATATAGCCAGTCTTTCTTGAGCACTTTGCTATTTGCCTTTTTTCAGCGCTTGTCCTATATGTTCTACACCATTTCCTAAAGCGTATGTTCCAAATACCCAAATGATGAAATTTGACCATCCTGCAAAATCACACTTGTTTAAAAACAAAAATGTAGTTACTGCTACAAATAATAATAAAGCAAAAGTCGTCTTACGACCTCCACAAAAATCAAATAATTTTCCCATTATAATAAATCTTTTTCGTTAATTAATGTATAGGTGAAACTATTTCCCCATACCTCAGCTGCTTTTTTTACAACTTCCATATGAACGTCAAATTCATCTGGATCTTGTATCACTTGACAGCCAGCCGAATACTTATTTATTGTCTCAAGTTCGTAATCAGGATGAGCTCGGTGTAAATTAATACCGAACTTCCCTGTCATTTCAGTTCCTTTTATTAAGTCATATTCTCTATCTCGATCTCCATCTCTGTAAACCGTGACGTCTCCTAGCCTCTGGCAAAGTGCATCGTATTTTGAATTATGCTTATCCACCTTGTAGACGGATTTGTACTGGCCTTCCTTAAGAATAGCACAGCCTTTAGTATTCATTGGGTTCTCCAACCAATGTAGCCCTGGTAAACTAGTCATTTGCATCTTATATATATTCCAATTTCCTTCGTATTTCCAGAATACAGTCATTAGACAGTTAAACTTATTAACAATTGGTTTAGTTGCTCTGATGCCTACTAT
>JABSQI010000208.1 GCA_013215905.1 Legionellales bacterium
ACCAAATATATTGTGCAATTTTATAACAAAAATAAACTACTTATATTGTTTCAATAATTAATATCTTCATTAAGATCTATTTATCAATACTAAAATAACCCCCATTATTTTCTTAAGTAGTAAGTCATATGACATTACTCCAAGAAATATTGATTTGGAAATGTAAATTATTGCTCAATAATCTATTGAAGCAAAATTATACATAATATTTTGGCTAAAAATAATACTGCGAAAAGTAGTTTATCTATGCCAAGCATAATAAAACAAGATATATTTTTATGACTCAATATGAGTGGAAATAATTATATAAAAATAATTTATTAATCAATAAATTATTTATTAAAGATTATTGTTTAGTTTAAATTTCTATTTTAATATTTTATTTATTCGAAAATTTTAATTTTATATAAATTAATTAATAATCAGATAATTATAATATATATTTATTGTAAATTATCATCAATATATTTATGAAATAATGTTACTATTCAAAGCTCAATGGGTAGATTTATGTTAAGTTATTCTTGAAAAGCAAGGACTAGTATTTCTAATTGCTCCTTATTATTTTTACTTCCAGTAGATAAAACGGATTTTATAGTACTGTTATCTTTATCACCTTTTAATGCTCTAAAGTCCTAGATATTTTAAATTGTTCTATTTCTATCCTTTGGGATTCAATATTATTTAATCTTTCAGCAATATAATTAACTACATGAACCACAGTGGCAACATTTTCATCAAGTGATAATAGTTACAAGATATCTGCCTATCACCACATAGACTCAATCCAAATCTATCATAAATATGAATCCTCAAAATACTATTTGATTTGGAGTAGTAGAGATTGCTTTAACACTTACCTGATAATCGCCCATGTCTAAAGTCAGGAGCTTTATACCCCTTTTGGTAAGTAATCACTTTGGGTTACATAATTTATATTTCTATTGCCAAGTTTTTGAATCCATTTTAGCAGAATCTATGTCATTGACTTCCCAATAATTTTAGCAGGATTACCTTGAACGATAGAATAGTCTGGAATATCGTTATTGACAACGCTTCCAGCAGAAATAATAGCTTTTTTACCTATAGTAATTTTTGAAACAACACTAGCTCCTAAACCCACGATAGCTTGCTCTCCAATTGTAACCCCACCACCGATAACACATCCTGGAGCCAAAAAAGCTCCTCTATTAATATGAGTATGGTGGGATACGGTTACATTGCTGTCAATAATTACACAATCTCCTATTTTACAATAACTACCAACTACAGCCCCATCCTTCAAAAATACACCTCTACCTACTTTTGCGCTGCTCCTGATATTAATATTAGGACTGATAAGCGAAAGTAGATCTAAGCCTAAATTATTACACATTTCAAAAATTTTTAATCTAAATGAATTATTAGCAATAAAACATGCTACAGCGTCAATCTTATTTTTATAATTGGCTATATCATTCCCAGCAATAACAGGAACATCTAAAAATTTACTATCTTTTTCTTTAACAAAATCATCAATAAAAAAATTAATTTCATATTGATTAGATGCCATAATATGATCATAAATTACTTCACTACCAAGTTGCGTTCCATATATCGCAACGGAGATATGTTTCATCGTACATATTTCAGGTTTTATAGGGTCACTATTAAAATCTTGCTTTGAGTTTATTGTATCTGCATTTTCTTTATTTAAATAATCTATAATATCCTTTTTTCTAATTATCCCTTTTTTAAATTTAAATTGTTCTAGATCTATATTATTAGATTTGGCATATTCAAGAGCTGCCTTTGTATATTCAATATTATCAGGTGGTGTGTCTAAATCATCTTTTATGTTGTTACTCTTTGTTTCAGTTTCCACATATTTTTCATCTTGGCTATCAAATATCACAGCAATTGTACTATGGAATGGTAACTCTTCTTCAGTTTTTGCTAGAATTTGTATATATCCATCATAGGGAGATTCAACAGAAATCGCAGTTTTCATAGTCTCAATCAAACATATTTCTTGATTTACACTAACTTTATCTCCATCTTTCACCAACCATTTAACAATTTTAGCATATTCATCATTGACCCCAAGTTGTGGTATCTTAATTTTGTTCATAAAAGACCTCTATCATTTTGTCAATAATTAATTAATTCCCATTACCCGGAGAATAGCACTTAGTATTTTTTCTTTATTAATCAAAGTATCAAGTTCTCCATCAGAAGAAGCCGGTATAATTGAATTTTTAGAAGCTACACGGGTTATTGGTGACTTTAATTTCCCAAAACACAGTTTTTGGATTGTTGCCACTATCTCAGAACCAAATCCATAGGAAAGCATTCCTTCTTCTAATATGAATAACCTCCCAGTCGTCTCTACATTCTTTACTAGAAGATTATAGTCAAAAGGATACAATCGAGTTGGAATTATAAGATTACAAGCAACTTCAAAATCAATCATTAACTGTTTTATAATTTCTTTTGCCATTAAAGCAACATGTCCGTATGCTAAAATCGTACAATCACATTCATTTGGATCAATCATTGATAATGAAATACTTTCTAGATTTTCACCGTCTTCATAACTTACTATAAATCCTTCATTACTGAGTTCTGAACTTGATAATGTTTTGATTGGATAGTCTAGCTTATGCTCCACTATTAGCTTTGGCATAGTATCATTAAAAATTATACAATTTAAAGTTTTTTCAATATCTTGAAAAACATTTAAATTATAAACATTAAAACCACTAATACCCATAAAAAAAGACTCTAAACTTTGACTATGAGTTGGTCCATATCCTCTCCCTCCTCCCATTGGAGTTCGAATCGTCAATGGGACATCGAACTTTTTATTATACATACTGTTAAACTTTGAAGCGCTATTCAATATTTGATCAAAACCCAGCGTGAGAAAATCTCCAAACATTATTTCGACTATTGGATAGAAGCCTTCCATAGACAATCCTGTGCCTAAACCAATTATTCCTGCTTCAGATATAGGAGTTGTTATAACCCTTTCTGGGAATTTAGTTGATAATCCTTTAGAAATTTTAAATGCTCCCCCATATGGATCTAATATATCTTCTCCTAGAAAATAAACTTTATCATTACTTGTCATTAAATTAGTTAATGCTAAATTAATAGACTCATCAAGTCTCACAATACAACCCCTATTTCTTCCAAAATAACACTTATTTCATCTCTAACTGATTTTTCAATATCTTTATAATTATCCAACTTATTCTCTGATATTAACAAAGGATCATTCTTTTTTATTTCATTTATATACTCTATTCCTCTTGTATCATCGCCTTTACTATGAGGTCCTAATCTATGTGTATTCATTATTAAGCATACTGGTTTTCTTTTTATCCTCACGTCCTCAACAATTGGTTTTAATTCATTAAATAAAAAATCAACATCAGGGCTATTAAATTCATGCGTCTCAATATTAAAACCCAAGAAGCGTTGTTTAATATCTCCAGATAGATTCATTTCAATTGGGGTTGTCTGAGCCCAAAAATTATTCTCTAATACAATAAGTAATGGCACTTTATATAGTGAGGCCATATTTAACGCCTCATACACAACACCTTCCCCTAATGTTCCGTCACCAATAATTTAAACAGCAATGTTTTTTTGTGATTTAATTTTTTTTCCCAATGCCAAACCAACAGTAATTGGCATGAAACTTCCTTGGACACCATTACTGAAAAACCCATCATTAAAAAGATGCTGAGATCCACCAATCCCCCCACATAGGCCTTTGCTATTCCCCATTATTTCTAAACACA
>JABSQI010000209.1 GCA_013215905.1 Legionellales bacterium
ACTTGCCGTATTCTCATAATTATCTCTACATAATAAATGCAAGCCAGCTAGGGCAAATATTCCATGATTATTATTATTGAAAAATTTTTTCTGTTTTAATTTATTAATATGCTGCCTAGATAGAAAATAAACCTTATCCTTAAGATTTTTATCAATACTAATTAAATTTTTTCTTATTGCATTTATATAAAAAGCAAGACGCATAGCACGAATTCCTGTTGACATATTCTCCCAGGAAAAATTGGCCTTCTTGTTTTTAACAAAGTGATAATCATGCCAATCTTCAACGAATTTTAAGGATTCCTCAATTAGTGACTTATCCTTTGTTTTAAAATATTCAATGAGATATTGATCAATCATTCTCCATGCATTGAGTTGGAACTGCCAATTTCTATCCTTAAAAGGATCAGCTCCCCAATCTAAAGGTAAATCTAATGGCCAAGGAGGATGATTATTTGTTGCAAATCCATCTGTACGTATTTTTTTGAACCCTCCATCAAGACTGGCTAAATAAATATCTTCAGGAATGATATCTTTTATTACTTCAGCAGATATTTTTTGAATATAGACAAAAAATAACGACGTAAATATAATTATACATATTCTACTTATCATTAATGACATTTATATCATGTAAACGTCTATACTGCAATATACTAACTCTGTACACTTAGTCCTTAGTTGAAAATTGATGGGGCGTTTTTTGTATACCATTCTCTACAATCTCTAAAAACCATTATTCTATTTTGCCTATTCCCAAGCAGTAAAATTTTGACGCTTATTGCTTCTTGCATCTATTATCTTGACCCCTTTTTCACGTAATTTTGCCAAATCTTTATTGCTTATATGGTTCATATTCCATAGATAAAGAGTTTTTAATTTTTTTAAATGCATAATTCCTTTCTGTGAAATATTTGGCATTTTTTCTAAATATAGGTGTTCTAAACCATCTAAACCTTGTAGTCCTGCATTATTAATATGCGGTATATCATGTAAATGCAGAGATGTTATCCAATGATTATTAGATAGTCCTGCATTTGTTAGATATAATGCTTGTATTATGACAATTTTGTTATATTTATCTAAAGTCTTAAAATTATTATCATCTATATCCTGACATACTAGAACCCATCCTCCTTTAAATGAACCTTTAGAACAAATTTTATGATTTTCACTAGAGCATCCTACTAAGGAAAAAATTAGCACGAAATAATATGCATAGATGTAGATTATTCCTATTTTTTTACTATCTGCAGTTCCAATCATAATTATCTAATATTTTAATGAGGTAACATATAATATAACGGCTTCTTAGGTTTGTGAAATAATTTATTACATTTTAAGCTTTGCAAATTTAAAAAACATAATGCTTGTTTGGCAATAGTTAAAGATACTTCTTGTTGTATCCAATTTTCCAATTTATCTATATCATTCTTAGTATAATTAAGATTTCTTTTTTTGATATCTGGAGTACCTTGAATATCAACAATATTATTTTGGATTACTTGTTTATTTAATGACAGTATTTTTTTATTCTGACGCATATCTTTTAAAAACATAGTATATACAATAGTAAAGTGATGCTTTGGATTATCCGGTCTTTTGTAATTATGTATGATTTCCACACCAACCCCCTCTTTATTCAACGCTGGCACATAATATTTTGCTGGGGCAATAACTAATACTAAATCTATCTTATCTGAAACTAACGTTTTTAGCTTTGGAATATCTATCATATTAGCTTCTGCTCCCCACCAACCTTCAATTAAATATCCAGTTACATTTCTAGTTGGTTCAATGCTTGATAAGGTAGTTACTTGACAAGAACTACAATTTTTTTGCACCTCTAGCATAATTTGATTTACGATTATTTGATTAATATCAAAATGGATTTTGTCCTTAGGCACGCTGCTAAATAAACCTAACCATTTTATGTCTTTAGATAGGTAATTAACTCTATTTTTATAAAATATACCAAATGGCTTTGGAAATGCTCCAACAATTCCTATCTTAGTATTTGGAGGTATAATTGACTGTATATGTTGAGGATATTTTTTATCAACCTGATAGCTATATAAGCAATGAAATATTAAAAAAAAGCAGGATATATATTTGATAAAAGCATTGTATTTCATTTTAACTAAACTTAAAAAATATAAAATAAAGTTACTACATATCTTATAATTTGCTTATTTTTAGATTTTTTTACTATTTCTAATCTTTTTATCAAACTTCTATAACAAAGTATAGCACTTTCATTTTTGCTCTTGTAGTCCACAAGAAAATATTTTTTATCCCATTTTTTTAGAATTATTTGTCTATATTTTTTCAAACTGGATAACTACCCTCCATATTGCTATATAAAATAAAAATATATTCTCATAAATGTTTTTTTTGACACTTACTCAGTAATTCATATAATCTGAATATTAATTAACATAAAGAGATATAAATGAAAAAAACTATCCTCGTCGCTTGCGCTATATTTTTTCTAAATTCCTTTGCCTGTGGAGGTATGGAGCTTGCTGGTGAATTTCATCATTATGCTGCAACTAAAGGCATATCAAAAATTGTTAAACCCAATGATATTGTAGATTATATGAAAATAATACTTCAACTATCGATTGAAAGTAACGATAAAGAAGCCATAAAATTATTATCAAACGGATTACTAATTATTGAGAAATACTCTAAAAATAGGAGAATATACGAGCAATTTTCTAGTTTTCATAATGATATATTAGTACTATATTTTCATCCTTACATGCGTAAAAATAAAGAAATTTTTATTAAAAAATGTACTTGTGGTAGGAAAAAATTTACAATATCCGCCAATCTAACTGGCAGGGTTAACATATTAAATCTTAACCAATATAAGTCTTAATACATAATTTAGCTGGATCTATTCTAGTTTCAGTACATCTAAAAAATTTTTCGTGGACTTATGACTATTTTAGCTTTATTTTTTTCTTTTAGGCACTTGTGGAAGTAAACATGTTCACAATCTTCTTTTTTATTTTTACCTTTAACTGCCTTATATAATATATTTTCACCATTATACCTACACCCTATTATTTTAGGTATTTTATAAATAGCTAGCCCATTAAAGGCTGACTCTACTTCAAAGAACTCATTAATTGATAATTTAGCAAGATTCTCAAGTATATCTTGCCTATTATTTTGGATATGTTTCAAAACAACATCCCCATCTTTGGAAATATCATGCTGATTAACCATAAAATTACCATATCTCAATGCCCAAATATCATAATATCCATCGCTTCTAGCAAAACTTACCACATCGTATTTATCTTCTAATAAAACCGTCTTAATAAAGTTATCAATATTCATCTCACCAGATGAAACCTCATCCAAATCAATATTTACAAATAAATCAAAATCACTAAATTTATTTTCCACTGTCTCAACTATCCTACTTCTGCCAAAAGCAAGTCTGTGAGTTCTATATCTTGAAACATAGTCTGGATGATTTATTAGCTCAAATCTAATTCCAAAAGCGCTCTGATAATCCCTTAAATACTGTAGGGTATTGTCCTTTTTAGATTTATCATGGTACATAATAATCTGGCAATCTTTAAAAAGGTTACATATTTTTACTATATTAGAGAATACATATGGTAAATGTTTTTGCACATTCCTAGCACAACCTCCTATAACAACTCTTTTATCTTTAAAAATAATATTATCCCTATTACTATTATTATATTCAGATAACATTTTCATTGTTACTTTATGTTTCTCTTTAACTACAGGCTCAATAACAAT
>JABSQI010000021.1 GCA_013215905.1 Legionellales bacterium
AGTATTACAGAGTAAATTAAATGAGACACAGAGACTACATTATGAGAGTGAATTGAAGAAGTTAGAGTTAGAGGCACATAAGGCCCAAGAACAACAAAAAATGGAATCTCAGGAAAAACTCCAGCTCTACAAACAACAAATGGAAAATAAAGTTGATTTATTAAATAAAGAACTACAACAAGAAAAAAATAACACACAAATGTTAGAATATAGTCTAATGCAGCACAGAAAACACAATATGCGCACGGAATTGTTATTACAATTCCATAATCAACAATTTGGGAATCAAAACGAGCCTATTCAAGACTCTGGAATACAAAAATCAAAACAAGAAATACAATTAACACAACAACATTTAATAGAATTAAAACAACAAAATGATATCTTAACTTTGCAACTACAAGATATAGGTAGTATATCACCTGTACCATCTTCAACAAACTCACCAATATCTACTTTTGGCCCATTTCATATACCACATTTCTCTACTCAACATAATACATCAATACAACATAGACAAAGAAGAAAGCTACCTTTAATATGTAGCATGTCTGATAGTTATATAAAAAAATACAAATCTCGATCTTCAAGCCCTATATATGACTTTAATGATCAGACTCTACATATAATTGGTGACAATTTAACTTATGTATGATATTCATTTTAGTAACGTAATTTATTCTATCCGAGTAACAATTATCACTATCAGAGCTAATCCCTGTAAACTTAGTATGTTATACTAACCTGCTAATAAGATGATAATATAGCTTCTTGAGTTATCATTTTTATTCTTGATAAAATATCTTCTGATGCTATTAAAGGAGGAGCCCAATATATCGTATTTCCAAGTGGTCTCAACAAGAGCCCTCTTTTAGTAGCTTCCTGGTATACTTTGAATCCGTGTCTTAAATGTTCATTGTTAATTACTAGATCTGCTGCGACTACTGACCCAATCCCTCTAATATTTTGAATAAGGCCAGTCTCGTTAGATATTTCTTGCATATTCTTAATCAATGTATTCTCCATATTAGCAACCCTATTACATATATTTTGTTTTGAAAATATTTTCAAAGTTTCAAGAGCTAAACTTGCTCCCAGCACACTTCCAGAATAAGTGTGCGAATGTAAGAAAGACTTCCCTTTTTCATAATCATCATAAAAAATATTATATATTCTATTAGTTGTCAGTACTGCACTAAATGGCAACCATCCAGAAGTTAATCCTTTAGATAAACAAATAAAATCTGGCTGAACAGATATATATTCAAATGCTAGCATTCTGCCAGTTCTGCCAAATCCTGTCATTATTTCATCAGCAATAATATGGATGTTATTGTCCTTAGCCCAAGCGCAGAGTTTTTCAAGAAATGTCTTACTATATATCAACATTCCACCAGCTCCCTGTAGAATCGGCTCTACTATAATTGCAGTCGCTGTTTCTGAATAAGGCTCAAGTAGTTTAAGAGTTTTATTCCAATATTCATCTATATCTAACCATTTTGGATCATTCTTCCCATGCACATAAACAGGATCTATAAAAATTCCTTCAAACAGCAGTTTTTTATAAACATCTTTATAAATACCAATGTCACTAACACTCATAGCCCCTAAGGTTTCTCCATGGTAACCATTTCTAAGAGCAATAAATTTTACCCTTTTATTTTCCTGCATGATCATTCTAGAATGAAAACTCATCTTTATAGCAATTTCAATAGCACAAGACCCATCACCTGCATAAAATACTTTTTGTGCCATAGGCATCATTTTAGTCAATTCATCCGAAAGAGAAATAATAGTTTCATTCGTCGTATTAGCAAAAATTACATGTTCAAATTTATTTATTTGTTTTAAAAGTGCATCCTTTAGGCTTGGATGATTGTGTCCAAGAGATTTACACCACCAACTAGATATTCCATCTATTATTTTATCTCCATTAGATAGCTCTAAATAACAATCATATGCTTTATTTATAATTAGTGATTCGAAAATTTCATAATCTTTCATTTGAGAGCAAGGATGCCAATTCAATTTCAAATCTAACAACCTTAATTTTGACTCGCTCATTTGTAAACCATTTAATTAATTTGTAGTTGACTAAAATTATTGTAACATTTACTATTCCCAATTTACAAACTAATGTTAAATTTTTATGAAAAATAAGTCTTGGTGCGAAGAAAAAATTTTAAGTTTATTTAATATTTCTTTCTTAGAACTACTATTCCAATCCTATAAAATTCATAGAAACAATTTTGATGCTACAAAATTTGAATTTTGTACTCTCTCAAGTATAAAGACTGGTGCTTGTCCAGAAAATTGTGCATACTGCACTCAAAGCGGACATTTTCGTACATCTACAAAAATAGAGAAACTAATAGATTTAGAGCAAGTTATATCTCAAGCCATGAAAGCTAAAGAAAACGGCGCTAAAAGATTCTGTATGGGAGCAGCATGGAGAAGCCCCCCTAAGAAAGATATAGATAAAGTTCTTGAAATGATAAAAGCTGTGAAAAATCTGGGGCTAGAAACATGTGCAACTTTAGGTATGTTAAGCAAAGAACAGGCAAACAAATTAAAACAAGCAGGATTAGACTATTATAATCATAATATAGATACTTCTCCAAATTATTATAAAAAAATTATCACTACAAGAACATATCAAGATCGAATAGATACCATTAAAAATATTATTAATGCCGATATTAATCTATGTTGTGGTGGAATATTAGGGATGGGTGAAACCAAGATTGACATAGCACATTTCTTATTAGAGTTATATAATCTACCAATACATCCTAAAAGCATTCCGATTAATAAATTAATCCCAATGAAAAACACACCTTTAGAAAATTCTAAAGAAATAGACAGTTTTGATTTTGTTAAAACTATTGCTATTACAAGACAAATGTTTCCTAAATCAGTTATAAGATTATCTGGAAATAGAAAAAGCATGTCAAATGAATTACAATCCTTATGCTTTATGGCAGGGGCAAATTCAATTTTTATAGGGGAAAAATTATTTACTTCTAAAAATTCTTCATATCCAGATGACTCACATCTTTTTGACTCTCTTAATATAAGTAGTATAGATGTTAAGTAAAATTAAATACAATTTAGCAAATATTAGAAATCAGAATCTTATTCGTAAGAGAATATTAATTTCAAAGCGATTGAATAATAATATAATTATAAACAAAAAGAAGTATATTAACTTCTCTAGTAATGATTACCTAGGATTAATGCAACATCCTGATATATTAAATACAGTAAAAATATCACTAGAAAAAAATGGTCTTGGTAGCAGCGCTTCGATGTTAATATCAGGCTTCCATGATAGCCACTACCGACTTGAAGAAAATTTTTCAGCTTGGCTAGGATTTGATAAAGCTATCTTATTTAATTCAGGTTATCTAGCCAACCTTGGGGTAATAAACACTATTGCAAATAGAAATATCTGTATTGCATCAGATAGGCTATGTCATGCATCTATTCTAGAGGGAATCAAACTTTCAATGGCAAAAAATCATAGATACAAACATTGCTCTATCTCAAGTCTCATTCGTATTTTACAATCAAAAAACCCCAAAATTGTCATCACAGAAAGTATATTTAGTATGGAAGGAACCATTGCGCCTATTCGAAAGATAATCAACTTATCAAAGAAACATGATTATCAAACAATTATAGATGATGCGCATGGAATTGGTATTTTAGGAGATAAAGGTCGTGGGATCTGTTCATATAATAATATATCGCAATCTGATATTGGATGTTTAGTAATTCCATTAGGAAAAGCGTTTAATGCTATGGGTGCAATAGTAGCCGGGGGAAATAATATAATAGAATCAATTATACAATTTTCTAAAGAGTTTAAATATACAACATCATTACCGCCTGCAATATGTGATGGAATTAATAGAACACTTTCTATAATATCTAATGACGAATGGAGAAGATCTGCCTTAATGGAAATTATAGATTTTTTTAATTATTTAGCAGCTGAGAAAAAAATTTCACTTGTTACAAAGCAAACAACTCCTATAAGAACAATAATTATAGATGATAATAGCAAGGTAATGAAAATACAAAAGGCTCTACTAGAAAAAGGATTTCTTATTGGGGCCGTTCGTCCTCCAACGGTTCCTAGCGCAAGAATTAGAATATCCTTAAATTGCTTACATACAAAATCTCAAATTAATTCACTATTAACACACATATATAAATATCTATGAGCTATATTAATAATTTATACTTCATCCCAGGATGGGGGTTTAAGGCAAAAATTATCAGACAATTCTATATTAACAACCATAACTTATTAGAGCTAGATTATTTTAATTTAAGCAATTTATCTATGTCAAATATAACACAGATATTGGCAAAGCAAATAAAACCATCTTCATATATAATTGGATGGTCATTAGGGGGTTTATTTGCTATTAAAATAGCATATTTATATCCTGAGAAAGTTAAGAAACTTATTTTAATTTCCAGTCAACCTAAATTATCAGAAGACACAAATTGGCAAGGTATAAAACAGCAACAATTTAATCAAATAAGAATACAATTATCAAAAAATATTTCAACATTTCATAGAAAATTCCTTCATCTAGTTAATCACCCTAATAGAGATCCTAATACATTACAACACTTAAATATAAATCACTGTATATTTAATAAAAAATCTTGTCTAACTTTATTAGATTTAGCCCAAAGAATAGATTTAAGACAAGACTACAAATTAATAAATTCAAAAATATTACATTTAATAGCAGAAAAAGATGCAATCATTAAACAACGAGGGGAACATCTTATGGACCTGAACCCCATGACAGCAATAAAGTCTTTTAAACAAGCAACCCATGCAGAATTCATTAAAACAACAAATCAATACCAAATAATAATAGAGAATTTTATTAATGAATAAATATTTTAAAACTAACATAAGGAAATTATTTAATGATGCAAAACATACTTATGATGTTTCTTGTAATATACAAAATAGAGTAGCTAAAGAATGCATAGAGATGCTTATTAAAAATAGAGATACATTCAACACTGTGGGAGATTTTGCTTGTGGCACTGGTGCAAATACTTTAATTTTATTAGATAACATCAAATATTCAAGGTGCTTAGCAGCTGATATGTCTGATGCATTAATTAAGATAGCGCGAGATAGACTAAATGCAAGAAATATTCATTTCTTAATTTCTGACATAGATAATTATATTTTCAAAAATAATATCTTCAATTTAATTTTCTGTAATATGGGATTACAATGGTCATCTAACATAGAAAATACTATTAAGATATTTAATTACTATCTACAAAAAAAAGGAATTTTAGCATTTTCTATTCCTGAAAAAGACAATTTTCCCGAATTAAAAACAGAATACAAAATATCAATCTATTCGAGTGATATAGTTAAAAAAATTTTATCCTCTAACAATTATAATTTAATAAGATACCATTTTGTATCTTATACTACATATTTTGAGAGTGCCTATCTTGCAGTTAAATCTATTAAATCAATAGGAGCAAATTTTTATCCAAATAGACTAAAGCATACTGTAGGATTATCTAAATCATCCTGCGATAAATTCTTCCACAATACAAAAAATATATCTTTGACATATAAAATAGGTATATATTTAGCAGCAAAAAATAATGACTAAAACTATTTTCATAACGGGGACAGATACTGAAATTGGTAAAACATACGTTTCACTTAGTCTTATCAATACATTTAACAAAGAAGGATTTTCTACATTTGGAATTAAGCTAATTGCATCTGGATGTAAAATAGACGCAAATGGTTCCCTCTTGAATGAAGATGCCCTTCTATTGCAAAAAATATCTACAATATCCAAGCCATATAATGTTGTTAATCCTATTAGATTTAAAGAACCCATTGCCCCAAACATAGCAGCTAACAATACTAACACAAAATTATCATCTGGCTTTATTAAACAAAAATTATTAGATTCTATTCAACAAGATGCTGAACTAAACCTTATAGAAGGAATTGGAGGATGGGCAATCCCTATAAACAATAAAATCCTACTTGCAAACATTATATCTGAATTACAAATACCAATTATACTAGTAGTAGGTATTAAACTGGGGTGTCTTAATCATTCTATTTTAACTAATCATATGATTAGTAGTATGAAAATACCATTTATTGGATGGATTGCAAATTGTTTAAATCAAGAAACAAAAGAAGTTAACCAAAATATACAAACTTTAAAAAACCATATAGATGCCCCATGCTTAGATATCATCCCTTATTCCCAAAAAAATATTATTCCACAAATTAATATTAGCAAAATTAATAAATTTTTATTTTAAAATAGTTGCATCTCCAGAAGAAATAGTTTTTATGTCCCCATTACTAATTCTTAGCATTAAATTCCCATTGCTGTTTATTCCATAACCAACACCGCTTATTTTATTTTTCTCAGATTTAATTTTAACTAAACTATCAAACAAAAGATCTCTTGTATTCCATTCTAAAATAAATTCATCTAAACCATTTTTCACAAATTTATCTATATATTCCAAAGTATTATTAATGATTTCAAAAGAGAGAGTATTTCTATCGTAGTCTAATCCTGTTATTTTTTTTAGTGAAGTCCATTTTTGATTTATCATATTATCACTGTCTTTAGCCATATTGACATTTAATCCAATACCCATAACAACTTTACTGAATCCATTGGATTCAGCTTGAATCTCCACCAAAATTCCAGCTAGTTTCCTTGTATTATAAATAATATCATTAGGCCATTTAATATATAATTTTTCATTTAAATTGCATACATTTTCAATGCTTTTACAAAGTGCAAGACCTGCAATTAAGCTAAGACCAGATAACTCACTTACATCTTTATTTAATGAATATAAAATTGTTAAATGAATATTCTTTGCGAATGGAGAATACCAGGAACGACCCATTCTACCTTTACCAGTGGTTTGTAACTCTGACATACATATTTGTATTTGCGAATCTGTGCCTATCTTTCTTTTCATATGCTCATTAGTAGAATCCACACTTTCTAAAATTTCTATATCAACATTTTTTTTCCTTAATCCTGATTTTATTTTTAATTTATCTAAAAGAATTAGAGAATCTTCCATTATATACCCTTTTCCTTTAATAGATTTTATATTTATTCCAAGATTTTGAATTTTCTGGATATTTTTCCAAACTCCCGCGCGAGTTATACCGAGGCTATCTCCAATCGAAGTACCATCATGAAATTCATTATTATTTAATAATTGTATGATTTTCAGCAAATTATCATTCATTTTCCTTATCTCTTAGTATAACAAATCTTTACTATGATACTTGCTATACATTTTAATAATTACAATGTAGAAATTATATACAACCAAACCTTTCTAGGCAAATTAAACCATGGTTTAAATCAACTTAAACTATTTAATAAACACAATAACATATTACCTATAATATCATGCTTGTTCTAATATCAAAGCTTTAATGTAGGTATAAAACTGGCTATCAAATATTTGTTTTGGATCAAACCTATTTTTATTCTCTATCCAATTTAAAATATTAGGGTAAGAATTTACAACTTGCTTCTTTCCATAATGTAGCCTATAGGGCAAATAAAATGTACCACCTAATTCATTAACTATATCTATAGTATCTTCAGTAAATTTTTTCATAGCTATTTCTTCATTTTGATTTTGATGTTGTGAGAATAAACAAACAGCCGCAAACATATCTGTTGTTGCATATGGTAGCAGAGATATAGAATCTGGCTTCAGATCTCTAATAGTAATATTTAATATATTGGTTTTATGCTGCAAAATAAGATTTTTGAATTTTGATAAAAATTCTTTGATATTGTTTTTTGGAATAAAATATTCATGTAGAATATCCTTATTATTCCCATACAAAGGCCAAAGAATATGAATGTCCGTATTCATAGCATTGTTTCTTGAGATATTCTTAGATCTTAGCATTTTTTAGCATACATCTTCTCTGCCTTCCATCGCAAACGTTTTCCAAAATTTATATATTCAGATGATCTGAAAACTGCTCTTTTTAGTGATATCAAACTCTCAGGAGTCAATTTATCTTGGGAAATATCTTTTTGTTTTTCAAAATAAAATATTCCAGCTTCACTAAATAGATTTTTTCGATCTACTGATAATCTAGAATATGCTAATTCAATATTCTCATTTGAAGATACAATTTCCTTCCAAGACTTCTCTAACATGTCTACATTTACAAATTTAGCGCCGAATTTCACCTCAGAATTAGGAATTGTAATAAGTTCTATTTCATATATAATTGCGAATAATCCATATCCGCCTATAATTGCACTAAATAATTTTGGATTTGATCTTGGAGAAACATTGATTATTTTTCCTTTACTATCTACTACTCGCATAGAAACTACAGTAGAGCCAATTGGAGATGAACTGGGGTGCCAACCATGAACATTCACACTAATAGAGCCACCTACAGAAAATATATTGTCAGATTGCATAATCTTTATGGATCTTCCATATTTATCTAGGGTATTTTGCACCTTTTTCCATGTAGCCCCAGCTCCAATCCTAACAGTATTTTTTTTCTTATTATAGATAACATCATTTATCTTTAGCATACTGATATGATATGATTCGTCTAGTAATGACTGACCGCCCATAGAATGTCTTCTTCCAGCGATACTTATTTTTTTATTTTCAGCATTCGCTTTTTTTACTAATTTCACAATATCATTAATATTATTCACATGAATTATTTCATATACCTGACTCCTACTACCTCCAGCATCATAAATTTTTCTTCTTGAATGTTCTTTTAAGGAAAAATTATCAGCATTAGTAGTCTTTACCCCTTTTATTCCCAATTTAAATAATTTAATAGCTTCTTCATGTTCGTGAACAGTGCCATATATAATAGGATATTTATGTGATACAAAATATTCTATATCCTTATCAGAAAAATTCCAGTAAAGACCTAATAGATCCGGCCTTATAATTCTACGCATCTGTTTCTGAAAAAACGAGTTTTTATATAACCATGGAATTTCCTTAATTAGATTTTCAATCTCAGCATCATTATTTATTTTATTCTTGGTCAAATTATACATTAACACTATATCCTTATCGGATTGACGCATAGATAGCAAGAAAAAAGGATTAAAAGATTCTACAATAATAGTATCTTTCATATCATAACTATTAACTAACTCTATAATTTTAGACGCCTTCTCACTGCAAGATATGCACTGAGAATTTACCTTTATAAATATATGCTTTTGTGTTCCTAGTAGCTTAAAAATATCCTCTAGAGAGAATAGATCCCCATCTTCGTGCGACTTTATTTTATATAACACATTCCATTTATGTAATTTACTACAAATATATTTTCGTCCTTTATGTAAAATAGGAACATTATCGAGAGAAAATTCTACATTTAGTTCTAAACCATCAATATAGCTTCCAGCAATATTTTGAATATCATTTAGGATTCTCTCCTTTGAATTTTTGTAGATAAGCTTCTCACTAGCAATATAACGAGGAAAGTAGGAATGATTTGCAGGAGTATATAAAGCAGTAGGAATAAATAACGGTTCCATAAATAAATGGATAAAAATTAAGACTATGGCTATCGATAGCAAACATATAAATATTTTGAATTTTTTTCTTATTATTAATCCCAATTTTTATCCTAGCTTATTTTATTATACAATATCCATAAATCCTTATTAACAGCTTTCATCTTAGAATATACCCTAAGATTTCTAATATACTTGAAATATCACTTATTTAATATAAATCTTTTTATCTTTTATAGTAAAATCTTCAAATAATCAATTATCTATGAAATATATAATTATATTTTGCTAGCTATACTATTTTGTGTATAATAAAAGATGTTAGAAGTTTTATATAAGTTTGGGTTTCAGTTAAGTGGATAAAATCAACTCTACAAACAGCTTAGAATTATCATCAGATAATAATTATCAGATCTCTTCTAATGTCAATGCCATATTCTGTATTCTTGTCATAGTGTCTGTGGTGGTAGTTGCCACCCAATCCTTTGTCTAGAAAATTTTGCCTGTGATTTTCTAGACTAAATAACAGGCAGTTCTGTTAACCAATTTAGGATTATATTATGTTAAGAGCTAGCTCAATACCTTTAAAAAACTCTATTTTAATACTTAAAGATAAAACTACTCTGATAGTTGGTTTTGCCCTGTTCTCAATGTTTTTTGGTGCAGGAAATTTAATTTTTCCACTTAGTATTGGAATAGCAAGTCAAGATAAATTTATAGTTAGCGGATTAGGCCTATTTTTCACTGGTATATTTGTTCCTGTCATTGGACTTCTTAGTGTTATTTTTTCAAGACATGATAACTTAATAGACTACTTTCTCCCTTTGGGAAGATTCATATCATACATAATTACTTTTAGCATACTGGGACTACTAGGACCTTTTAGCGTTATCCCAAGATCAATCATGGTAGCTGCAAGCGCTAGTACAAGCCTTTCATTTATCCCAGCAAATTTAATAAAATTGCTAATCTGCCTTATACTAGCAATATTGACAATTAACAAAAAAAATATCGTAGAACTGCTAGGAAAATATCTAACACCATTATTACTATTGGGAGTTATACTAATAATAGCTATAGGAATGAATCAAGAACTATTCATAGGGAAATCTCATATTTCAAATTCATCGGCTTTCTTTCTAGGATGTATAGAAGGTTATCAAACTATGGATCTTCTTGCCTCACTTACTTTTGCTTTAATAGTTGGTAAATATTTAAAACAACAGCACCTAAAAAGCACTAATAATATCTCTTTTACACATTTAAGTATAACTTCTTGTTTTATTTGTGCAGTATTGTTATTGATTACTTATAGTGGCTTTATAATTCTAGGAGCATCTCACTATAACGAATTAGTAAATGTTGATCCAAGCCAAAGACTATTCCTTATAGCCATAACTATACTGGGGGATCTCTCCATCCCTCTTGTTAGCTCAATTATATTTCTAGCGTGCCTAACTACAATGTGTGCTCTTACAGATATATTTGCAGATTTTTTATCTAAGATATCTAGTATTAAAAAGAGTTTATCTGTTTTACTAACAATTTCAATTAGTTATTTCATTTCACTAGTGGAGTTCAAAACCCTTGCTATTTATATGGGGTATCTACTAAAAACTCTTTATCCATCTTTAATTTTATTCACAGCTATAAAATTATTCAGGCCAAAGACTAGGAATATTTATTTAAATGTACTTTTTTGGAGTATATTCCTAGTTGCTAGTATTTTTTAAACAACATAGAAGCAAAAAACGCTATAAGAAAATTTACCCGATTTTAGAGCTGAGCTTCCTTGCTCAATTAATCTTCCATGGGGTAAAAGTAATAACTTTCAAACCAATGTTAGCAAAGAACCTGAGATAAGTAAAATTTACCTGTTATATTAGGACATATTTCAATCTACATGCTTGTTATAAAACAATATGTTTAAAATAAATCTAATATATTTATTCACGCCCTACTATTTCGCTTTCGTTCATGTTCCTTTAAAAATTTCTTTCTAATCCTGATACTCACAGGTGTAACTTCAACCAGCTCATCCTCAGTAATAGTTTCTAAAGCTTTTTCTAAGGTCAAAACAATTGGTGGTACCAATACTATTTTTTCATCTTTACCTGATGCCCTAATATTAGTTAGCTGCTTTTCCTTTACCACATTTACAACAAGATCATTTTCTCTATTATGTAATCCAACAACCATCCCTTCATATACTGCTGTTTGAGGAGATATTATTAATTCCCCTCTTGGTTGTAAATTCCATATTTCAAAACCTGTTGCAACACCATCAGAATTTGAAATCAAGGCTCCTTTTTTTCTAGAGCTAATTCTCTCAGTAACTTCAGGATAATACTTATCGAAAACATGATGCATAATACCAGTTCCAGATGTTGCATTCATAAACTCTAGATGAAATCCAATCAAACCTTTTGTAGGAATTATATAGTCTAGTTTCACTCTTTCTTGGTTTTCTATAACTATATCTTGCAATTTACCCTGCCTATGATTTAACAATTCCATTACCGTACCTTGATATTCCTTAGGAATATCAACAATTAAATATTCAAAAGGTTCATGTATCACACCATCAATTTCTTTTTTGACAACTTCAGGTCTAGAAATTGAGAATTCAAAACCCTCTCTGCGCATATTTTCAATTAGCACAGAAAGATGAAGTTCTCCCCGACCAAAAACTTTAAATTTTTCAGGATTCTCTGTTTCTTCCACTTGTAATGCAACATTATGAATTAGTTCTTTATCTAATCTATCTTTTATTTTCCTACTAGTAACAAATTTACCTTCTTTTCCAGCAAAAGGAGAATTATTCACTATGAACATCATGCTTACAGTGGGCTCATCAATAGTTAGTATTGGTAAAGCTTCAATACAATTAGGATCACAAATGGTATCGGATATTCTTAAATCATCAATACCACTCACGGCAACAATATCTCCCGCTATTGCTTGTGATATCTCATTACGATTTAACCCCTGTTGGCTATAGATTTGTAATATTTTACCATTCTTTACAGTTTGATCCGCATTTATAATCTTTACAGCTGTATTTTTATCTAAAAATCCTCGATAAACTTTTCCTATCCCTATAGTGCCAACATAAGTTGAATAATCTAAGGCACTTATTTGCATTTGGAATGGGCCATTGGAATCTACAGAAGGTTTAGGAACACGCTCAACTATCATATCAAGCAGTAATGACATATTTGTCTGGGATTTATCTAAGTCGTAAGCAGCAATATCCTTTGTAGCAGATGTATAAATAACTGGAAAATCTAGTTGTTCATCGGTTGCATCTAATTCACAAAATAAATCGAAAACTTTTTCAATTACCCAGTCGACTCTAGCATCATCTTTATCTATTTTATTAACGACTACAATGGGAGCTAGCCCTCTCTCAAAAGCCTTTTGAGTAACAAATCTAGTTTGTGGCATAGGCCCTTCAGCAGCATCTACTAACAACATGACCGAGTCTACCATTGATAATATTCTTTCTACCTCTCCCCCAAAATCTGCATGTCCCGGAGTATCCACAATATTTACATGGTATCCCTTCCATTCAATAGCAGTATTTTTTGCAAATATTGTTATACCTCTTTCTTTTTCAAGTTGATCTGAATCCAAGACTCTTTCTTCTTTTTCCTCTAGAAAATTCCCACTATAATGGAGAAGTTTATCCACCAAGGTAGTTTTGCCATGATCAACATGAGCTATAATGGCAACATTTCTAATATTATCTTTTTGTAAGCTCATAACAGTATTCTTTATTAAATATTTACAGATTATTTAAGATTTATATAACAAAATATTTGCTACTAATCACTAAATACTGAGACATATTTGATTTTTAAATCAATTTATATATTAAAACTATTGTTTTTTAAAAATCAAAGAATAAAAGATTTACTATTCTCAGTCAAGACATTTATAGCTTATCTAAAGTATCAGTATCGTAAAAAAATCTCAAAAATAATACTTAGTATAGAATTCTTCTAACAATTTTCCTATCTTAGTTTTATGCCTTTCATAGAAAATTTTTCTATAACTATTAATTACATATGAGTAATCCTTTCCTCTCAAAGTATTTATAATAATCTTTACTCTCTTTTTATCTCTAACATCCCCAGTTGCAATAATATTTATCAGCACTGAGCCAAACACTGATGCTATTGCTGCTTTCAAAGACTTATTACTTCTTTCAAATCTCTGAACAAATTCATTCAACGCTCTATCCTTGTCCCACTCTCTCCACTTAGAAAAAATATTCATGGATTTAGATATTGCTTCCTCATGATTATTATTTTGATCACCTGAAATGAAATCTAATAAAAAATATGCGGTGGGAACAGT
>JABSQI010000210.1 GCA_013215905.1 Legionellales bacterium
ACATAAGTATGGATAATACTAATATCACTGATATAAAAGCAAAATTTGAATCCGCATTAAGAGATATAAATGATGCTGATAAAATTAAAGAATTTACCACGGTTCGGCCTGTTAATGAATCTGGCAAAGCATATTACAAAACACAAATAACTGATAATAATGACCAAAAAATAGATGTTAAAATATCTAAAGACGGTAGCAAAAGCTATTTAGATGGAAATTTTAATGAGGATAGCTATAAAATATTAATAGAAACATTTGTTAGAACCCATAATATAACAGATACAAACCAACTACAGGCTCTTAATATACCACAGCAACATATTGCAAAGGCAAACGAAATCATAGAAGAAGTTATAAATGACTATACCAATCAAAATCAAATAGGTCTGTCAATGAACAATGAAATGTAGATAACTAAATGATATTTGATATTGAATACGCATATTTATTGAAGATGAAATACAAATTCGATACAATGGCAAATTAATTTTAAACAATTGAGAGAGTTCGAAAATGAAAAAGTATTTATTTCTTTTGGGAATGTTGATATTTAGCAGTTCTACTTTTGCCTTAACACCTAAAGAAATTTGGATATATGGATATGGTATTCAATATGAAATTTCTTATACCAATATACAGATGGAGTGGGTCACTCAAATTTATAATGGTCAAGATAATGTAACTGTATTGAGAGATATTCACCCTAGCACTTCTTTTATAGTAGAAGTTAAAAATGACAGAAATGGTAATTCGTATGACCATATTGTTCACCTAATAGAATATAAAGATGACGTATCTTCATTATCAATGAATTTAAATGCCGGAAAAGAGGGTTCTAAACCAGCTATTTATACTATATATAGAAATCCTGATAATCACAAAATTTAAGGTTATGTGGAACATAATTAAATTAATAATTTCTAGATCCTATCTTTTGCTAACTCCCATTACTAAAAATTAAAGTCATACTTAATAATAAATAAGTGTTTTTTAATACTTTATTTTTAACTACTACATCTGATGATGGCAATGTTGTTATGTTGTATATATTCATTTTTAATCTCTTTTAAAACATTCTATTCTTTCAATAAAACATATATTACCATACACTAAAATTACTCAAGAGTTAAACAATAAGATAAAAAATATTAAATCATCTAAAGAACGTAAAGTATATAAGAAAGAAAAACAAGAATTAAAAGATGAAATTACCTCAAAATTACTTCCTAAAGCATTTAGTAAAATATTTAAGATATATTCTTATATTGATATAGAGCAATCATGTGTGATGATTGACCCAAATCAGCAAAGTAGAGTTATCAAATGCCAACATCAAAATTTGTCATTTAAAGGGATTTCTCAACTGCTACAAGATGGATATACCATCAATCAATTGTCATTAAACTTGCAGGATAAAATTATTTTCACTTTAACGGATGATTTTGATTTAAAAACTATTAAATACACTGATGATGTTATTGGTTTATCAAAAGACAGTTACGATGAATCACCAGGGCATAAATTTCATGCTGATTTCTACATTATGACAGAAACCTTTATCCCCTCTTGTTAAAAGATTAATAAAATTGCTTAGGAAGAATAACCCTTCATATTATAATACCAAGGGTTATTTATAACTATTAATCTTAATCAATCTCATCCATTCCATCTTCTTTTTTATCATCTTGACCTAAATCATATTGGTATATTGATTTATGAACAGCAGATGTAAAATTTGCAAATCCGCTTTTAAGAGTATAGTCTCCAGTAGCTTTGTCATAATGAGCTATTGGTTCTTTCCCCAATATCGCTAATGATTTTAATACTGTTTCTCCTATAAATTGATCTCTTTGTGCCTCTTCTCTATCTTTAATTGCTGTATGGTCACAAGATACTGAGACATTATATGTCACTGCTGTATCCGCAGGATTTATTAAAACAAACCTTATACTTTCAGGAGCATGTTTAACCTGAATTTTTGGGAATAATATAGTAAGTGTATCTTCGTATTTTTTATCTTCTGATATAATACACTTGTGACTAGCAGCATCACAATATACTTCTCTCTTAAGAACTTTATTGAAAACTTTACCCCCAGTTAATTGAATGTCAATTTCGTAAGTAGCATTTTGTTTTACTCCTTTAATAATAATAGTTTCTTTTTGTTGCGATTCTATAGTACAAGAATAAGCTCCAAAATTATCACCATAACCTTGCAATGGTATTATCAAAGAATGTGCACTATAACTTAAAAAATAAAAGATAAACGTCATCATACAAATATTTAATAGTTTTAGCATTATTATCTCCTTTTATTTCATATTAAATTTAAATGCATTAATGTGGTAAGCATTTTCATTTGTCTAGTTAACTTGCTATCACTCTTGCTATGCCAATATTCTAATCCCATATAATCGGCTATAGCATCAGGAATACCAGGAGAGTTTTTTATATCGTCATTATTTAAGGAAGGTACATCGTAATTTTCAGTTATTTGTTGGTGCATAAATTGAAAACAAAGCCAGTCACGATTACGTTCGCATAGTGATTTCCCAATGCATGAAATTGTATATCTAACTCTTCCTTGAATAAGATTTTTAAGACTTAGTCTTAGTTTGTTTAATGCAGTAGCTTGGAATCTAAAAGAAGCTGTTCTCTCTGCAATATCTATTTGATAATCCCATATGATTTCTCTAGAAGAGAAATCTATAAATTCTATTCTACTAATATCTTGTATGTTTTTATTCCACTGAATTGTGCATGATTAATGAGAACTGCGTAGTAAATTTATGAGTGTAATACTTTGTTTGTTATCGCCCTCTAATTCAAAATCTATAACACTTCTAGATTCAGGAGAAATGAAGATTTCCTGTGAATAGCCATTACTAACAAACAATCCTATCACTATAGAAATAATTTGGAATGAAATATTGAAGAAATTTATTTTTTTCATGGATTGTTTTATTTTTTATTTCTAAAATTTATTCAATTTAATTTAAAAGATAATGTTGGTAAAATCAATTTTAAAAACATCATGTGTGTTTTTTATGTCGCAATGTCAAAATTATATTTCACAAGAATTTTTTCTGTACTATTTGTGAGAATTTATTAATTTGTAAAGTTCCGATAGACCGAACCTACTAATAAAATATATATCAAAATCTTTAAAAAAGAATCATTCAGCTATTTTGACAAAATTTGTTTTATATAAAAACAAATTGCCTGAATTTTAATCTCTAAGAATAAACATTAAGTGTAAATATTTATCAATTGTTAAAATATATTTAACTTTTTGGTAATTATTGGTAACTTAAAAAAATATTAATTTACTTGATTAAACTATGCATAAAAAAATAATTCTAAACACTATAAAATTCAATCTAATTATTCTGTTGTTATGGCATACACTCTCAGGCTATGCTAATGAAATATCATTAGCCAATGAAAGCAATAATATTTACGGACAACTTCCAAATGGAGATACTCAATTTAACTTAACAGATGGTAAAATAAAAATACCTTACCTATGCATAATAATACTTTCTGAACCTATTGCAGAGTTCTCTCAAACTATTAAACCTGAATTCGATATCTGGGATGAAACTGATAAAGGCAAAATTCTAACCTTCCGATTTACCTGGCAAACTAAAATGGCATTCACTATTACTAATAACAAAAATAATAATGTAGATTACAATATTCAGTGTCTAAAACAATCATCCTCAGAATCAGAGCATGATCAATTTAAGTATATAACGTTGAATAATGCTAGCCA
>JABSQI010000211.1 GCA_013215905.1 Legionellales bacterium
CCAGATAATAAATCATTATTTTCTGATAAATTGATTAATAATTCAAATGGTAGGTATGGTTCAAGAGAGTTAAAATTATGGATAAATAATAGTTCAAGGTGATTATTTGATTTAGACCATGAGTATTCATTGTTATAAGGGTTTATAAAAATATAGTTTAATAAATAATCTTTTTTTACAATACTTATTAATGGCATGCTCAATGAGGATGTAGTATCACCTTTTTGATGATTGCTTAATATAATTTCTTGCCATGTTTGATCATCGTCCGGGAAATATAATCCTTCAGAAATAGGTAGGATATACCCTATATGATTTGTATCAGGAGAATATTTAAAAATTGTTAAGGGTTGGTTTTTATTACTAATAATTTTTAAAAATAAATCTTCTTTTTTTAGTTCTAGTGATAATGCTAATTTGTATTTTGACAGCTGCCATGAGACTTTGTTTTTATTTGCTTTTACATGAGTGCTCAGATCTTTAATAGTGGGATAGTTTAAAATAGTTCGGCTTGATTTTTTTGGTTGTGCTGACATTTCTAGAGTATCAGTATTGATATTAATACTCCATATATTGTTTGATAACTCAACTATTTGTCCAGTACTAAGTTGACAATAACCTCCTAAAGTTATACAACAAAAAATAAATCTATTAAAAAACGGCATCATAAATTTTCTTATATTCATCTAAAGACTCTGGATTTATTAAAGCTTCTGTATTAGTTACTGGCAAATCATTAAAAATATTTCTTACGGATATTTCTGATTTTTTATCATTAAATGTCCTAGGAATATCTTTAACTTGAATAATTTTTTGTGGAATATGTTTATTAGATAATGCATGCTTTATTTCATTTGTAATTATTTTAATATAGTCTTCAGTAATATTGTTTTCTGGCTGGAGGACAACAAATAAAATAATTGCAACATCATCATTTGTAGACTTGCATATTATAATGCTATCTATTATAAAAGGAATGCTTTCTAAGACTTGATATATCTCAGCAGTGCCAATCCTTACTCCTTGAGGATTCAAAGTAGTATCAGATCGGCCTGTTATTTTTAATCCCCCATTCTGAGTTAAGATAGCATAATCACCATGCTTCCATACGTTTGGAAATGTTTTATAATAATTTTTTTTATATATGCTAAAATCACTATCTTTCCAGAAATAAATAGGTCGTGATGGAAATGGCTTGGTACATACAAGATCTCCTAGTTTTTCTTTGATAGCATTGCCACTTTCATCGTATACTTGGACACTCATACCAAGACCAATGCACTGTATTTCACCCTTAATTACTGGTTTCATAGGATTTCCAAGTCCAAAGCATGAGATGATATCACTACCTCCTGATATAGATGATAGGCATACGTCTTTTTTTATTGATTTATATACATAAGTAAAACTGTGTTCGCTAAGTGGGGAGCCAGTTGATAATACTGTTTTGAGTGATGTTAATTTATGGGTTTTTATTGGAAATACTTTTTTTTGTTCTAATAGAGATAAGTATTTAGCACTGACACCAAAAACAGAAATTTTTTCTTGATCAATAAGATCAAATAAAATATCAAGCTTTCTATGCATAGGAGAGCCGTTGTATAAAACTACAGTAGCACCTATTTTTAGCGAGCTGATTAACCAATTCCACATCATCCAGCTTACTGAGGTATAATAGAAAATTTTGTCATTTATATTGATGTTTGTATGTAGCAACAGTTCTTTACTGTGTTGCAAAAGTGTACCACCGCTACCATGAACAATACATTTAGGTTTGCCAGTAGTGCCAGAAGAATATAAAATATATAGAGGGTGATCAAAATGCCCATAAAAAAAATTAATTTTATCTGAATATGATAGGAAATCTTTATAGGATATTAATTCTATATTAGTTTTAATAACATGATTTTCTTGATCAAGTAAAATAGTGGTTGTAATTGAAGGTATAGATTTAATGATGCTCTCTAGTTTATTTTTAATATCATATTTTTTCCCGTTGTACTGATATTCTAATTGGGTTATAAGAATTTTTGGTTCTATTTGCTCAAAACGATTAATAATTGCTGTGATACCAAAATCGGGAGAACAAGAAGACCAAATTGCTCCTATTGAGCTTGTTGCCAAAGCTGCAATAACAGCTTCAGGAATATTTGAAATTAATCCAACAACACGATCATGAGGCTTGATCCCTCTATCTAAAAGAGATTTAGCAAAACTAGCTACTGCTATATATAGCTCATTATAGCTTAGATAGCGTTTATTCATATTTTCATCACAATAGATGATAGCTATTGATTCATCTTTTTTATTAAGCAAATTTTCTGCAAAATTTAATTTAGCTCCTTCAAACCATCTTATTTTAAACATATTTTCATTTGTAGATATAACAGATTGGCATTCTTGGAAAAATTTAATTTCACAAAATTTTGCTAATATTTTCCAAAAATCTTCGGGATATTCAATTGACCAATTATATAACGGGGAATATTTTGTAAAATTTTTATTATAATTGCTATTTACCAATTGTATAAATTTATACATATTGGATGTGCTAATATAATTATTAGTTGGTTGCCAAAGTACTTGTGTCATAATTCCCTTTTGTGATTTTTCTATATATTTTTGCAAGACTTGAGTTATTTTGGTGTCCTAATAGTTGACAAATAAATTTACTAGTTGAAACTAGCTGATCTAATTTTATTCCGGTTTCTATGCCTAGGCTATTAAGTAAATAAACGAGATCTTCACTGGCAACGTTGCCAGTAGAGTTTTTAGCAAAAGGACAACCTCCAAGACCTGCAATTGCACAGTCGAATGTAGATATTCCATGATGTAAGGCTGAATATATATTTACTAATGATAACCCGTTTGTATTATGTAAATGAAATGCTATTTTTTCTTTGGGAATATGTGGGGTTAAATTATTTATTAAAGATTGTATTTTTGTTGGGGTACCTAGACCAGTAGTATCTCCTAAAGCAATTTCATAACACCCAAGAGAATACAAAATTTTTGCATATTTAATGATGATTTCTTCAGGAATATTACCTTCATAAGGACAACTGAAAATGCATGATAGGTAACCTCTAACAGGTAAATTATGCTGTTTAGCAGTATTAATTACTTCTGAATATCTTTCAAGACTCTCTTCAATAGAGCAATTGATATTGTTTTTAGAAAAGGTTTCTGATCCTGCCATAAATATCGCAATTGAATCTACTTGAGATTCTAAGGCTATTTCTAATCCTTTTGTATTTGGAACAAGAGCGCTATATTTTACTTTTGAAGAACGATTTAATTGGTTTAATA
The DNA here is from genome assembly GCA_013215905.1 of Legionellales bacterium. The sequence continues at coordinate 3,310 of JABSQI010000211.1, forward strand.
CTTTATCACTTTGATGCATTTGCGGGACAGCATATTTTGATACAAAGCTCCCCATTTCTATATTTTTATATCCACATTGAGCTAGCATATTAATAAAATCTATACGTTTTTCTACAGATAAGATTATACTTTCATCTTGAAGGCCATCTCTAGGGCCAACTTCTACTAATTTAACTTTTTGGGGCAGAGTCATTTTAAATTTACTTAATCCATTTAGGTTTTGTCTTTTCTAGGAAACATTGTATGCCATACTGTGCTTCATCTGAAATCCTGATTTTAGCAATTAAAGTTGCTAGTGTATGCATAAGAGAAGAGTTTTTTTGTGTTAAATCTTGCTTGAGAAATTATTTTTTAGCCTGCTTGCTAGCTGTTGGAGCTGAAGATAGTATGTTTTTAATTATATGGTCTTGTAAATTGTTTAAATCTTTTGTGTCAGTGCAATGATGGATTAAACCTAGTTTTAATGCT
>JABSQI010000212.1 GCA_013215905.1 Legionellales bacterium
AACTTGATCTTCTATAGCATAAACACCAGAAAAATATAATATACAAATTAATAGTGAAAAATATTTTTTGAACGAATTCATATTAATTCCTTTATAATATATAATTACTCTATTACTCTTTATTTATAGCCTATATTTCCGTTCAAACAAGTAATATAGTTCCAGATCTCTAATTATTTTTGTTTTATTATTATACAACAAGCTCTATAGAATTATTCTAAACACTATTAAATATATATAACCATAAATGGATTTAATTATCTGTTATCAATGAAAATATATTTATTTAGTTTTATATTTTGAGAGATATAGAATAGCAATTTTGATGTTCTATTTTTGAGCTTGCTCTACACATAGTTTTCGCTAGTTATTTATTCTTAGAAACCAAAATTTAGATGTTTAGCAAATTCATCTTTTAGCTCTTCAGGAGATTTTTTCGCAGGTATACCATATCCTAGAGTAGACATACGCATAGTATTAATACGTTGCACAGAATCGTTTGGAGCTAGCAAACCTGTATTTTTTGCTTGTTGTATGGCAAGAGTTTGATTGTATGCTTTCCCATAGTCTTTATAGTAAAAAGTTCCTCTTGGATTATCAGCAGTTCCATGCACGTATAAGGTCATCGAATTGTAGTTATTTCCACCACCGATTGATTCAATATTGTCAAAGTTATCTTGAAAGGATTGTCCTATGGTATCCCCTTTTTTATAATCTTTAAATATCTGAGAATACCCTAGATTTGTTCCCATTGCAGATAATATTCTTCCTCCAGGATTAATAATTTTATTATCTACAAATAGGCCAAGAGCAGCAGTACTATTGCAGGTATCTAACACAGCAACTCTAGTAGAAAAATTACGTTTTTTTAATGCTTTCTCTAATTTCTCTGCCTTAACACCATTAAAATATTTTAGAGAACCATCTGTATTTAAGTCGCCATGATCTCCAGTAAATAATATATAGTTATAATTCCCTGAAAGGGCTCCAAGATCCAAATCTTTGCCATCATTTTCAACAATAATTACTGTATCAGGATTAATTTTCGTTTTCATTTGGTCTAAATGCAGTAACTGCTTTTGATTGTCTTTTTGATGTTGCGCTGCAGATTTTTTACCTCTCTTAGATTTGAATAAAACTATAGCCTTTCTTGTAGGATTTAATTGTTCAGCATCAACTTGGGTTTTAAGAGCATTTAGATCCCCACCATTATTTACATAATTTTTAAATAAAGGATTTGTTTTGTATATATTATATAACTTATCAACCTCAGCTTGCCTTGCATCTATAACAAGCTTATTATCGACATTAATTTTTAGAGTATCTAAATCACCAATCCCATCATTAACATACTGTATAATAGCCGGATCTTCTTTATATTTCTTAGCTAATAGACCAACTGTTTCTTGTCTGTGTTTTTTATCTTCATTAGCTTTTGCGATTCTCTTAGCTTGATCTATCGCATTCTTAACATCTGCAGCACTACCACCTTTGTTCTCATCGATAAAATCAATGGCTAATTTATGTGTTAGATCAACACCGCCTAAATCAGTTAAAGCTTGTCTTCTTAGTTTTTTCTGTTCATTAGAATTTTCAATTCTTTTAGCCTCTATTACAGCCTTTTTCACATCTGCAGCACTTCCGCCTTTGTTTTCATTGATAAACTCTTGAGCTATTTTATGTGATAGATCAACACCGCCTAACTTAGTTAAAGCTTCTTGTCTTTGCTGTTTCTCTGCATTATCTTTTTCAATTTTGATAGCATTATCAGCTCTAACTATTGCATCTTCGAGATCTTCTTTGCTATTTAAAAAATCATTTTTTTGAATATGCTTTTGCTGATCAGCAGATAGTTGATTATAAAGATTTTCTCTCTTTTTCTTTTCAATATTTTTTCTAACATGTTCTACAGAGCCATTACCTGTCTTGATATAGTTTTGAGCCTCAGTACTATTAGTATCTAAGCCTGCATTTTTAATTTCTTCAGTTCGATTTGCTCTACCATGTTTATCAGCAATTATCTTTTCAACCTCATCAACACTATATTTCCCATCTTTAATATACTCTTGTGCTATAGCATCATTAATATCTATATTTTTATCTTTCAATTCTTGCTCTCGAGTCTTCTTAGCATTAATGGCATCTTGAACTTCTTTTGCTGAGCCTCCCTTTTTACTTACTATATATTGCTTTGCTAATGGATCAGAATATTTTTCTATTCCAAGAGCCTCTAATTCTTGTTTTCTAGTTTCCCTTCCTGCCTTATCGTCTATAGCATCCTTAACATTTTCAGGTGTACTATCCCCATTTTGAATGTAATCTTGAGAAGCTTCATCTTTTATATCAATTCCTTTATTTTTTAATTCATTTTCTCTTCCAATTTTTGCTTGAACTTCCTCCGAGCTTCCTCCCTTATCTTTATCAATATAAGCCTTCGCTATATCACTTTGTAAATCTGTTTGGCTAGCCCCTTGCTCTTTTAGTTTCAGTTTTCTAATAGCTTCATTATTTGTTCTAGATTTATTAGCCTCTTGTATTATTTCTGTTGATTTAATTGATGTTTTTTCTAACGCCTCAGTTATTATTTCATCTTTGTTTGTTTGTCCTATTGATTTTGTTAACTCTTTATTGTCAACTTCCTTAGAATTAAACTCTTCCTCTACAGTTACAACTTTATCAATTAAAGCTTGCTTTCTTTTTGCGGGGTCATTTTTTGAACTAATTTCAACTGCATGAACACGGAGCTTAGAATTTTTTGGTTTTTTGGAAATCCCTCCTTTTTTGGTTCCCTCTATAATACTATTGGCATCAGCATGTGATAATTTAGATTCAGATGCTAAATTAGCAGTTTGATTATCTTCATTATCTATTAAGATATCATCTACCGATAATCTTTTGTCATTGCCTCCTGCTTTTACTAATTGTTCATACTTGGCAATTAATTTCTTTACACTCCCAGCAACTATTACATCTAATGGGGATTCGTTTTCAACAATATCTTCGGGGCCAATATCTGCTACCAAACCAACCTTCTTGTCATAATATTTATCATATATCTCATGCTCTAAACGTAACTCACCCTATACCTCATCTATATCCCTTACTGGCAGTTGAGTCATTTTTTGTTCTAGTTTTGTTAACGAGCTTTGCTTTACATGCTTACTATCAAAATTCCAGCTTAGATTTAATCCTAGATAACTTGTAAATCCTCTTACTCCATCTGTATTTGATTCTAAATCAAACGATAACCAATCATATAATTTATAATTTGTTCGTAAACGAACTCCTGTAACTGACTTTATCCCTGATGAGAAAAAATTGTAAAACGCTAAATAACCACTTAAAGAATCATGCATCGGTAAAGTACCACCACACTCTATATCAAAACCTTTTAACGCTTTTTCTATTACTTGAATATTACTTTTCTTAAAGGACGTCCGGTCTATTCTATGCTCGTATTTTATTTTATATAAGTTGTAATCTTTTATTCTATGTTCATTTAATGGTAGATAACCATTTATTCTTACTTCTATATGGCTCATCATGAATTCAGCACCTATTGTTACTTGATGTAACATATTCTTATGCTTACTTCTCCTTAAATCATAGTAACCATAACCTCCTAATATATAGCTTTTGTCTAATATATGCCTATAACCTAAGCCAAAATTCCCTTCTATGTTCGTATTCGTATCTCACATACCTATCATGCTCAAAAAGACTAAACTTTCTTCTCTTTCTAATACGGGTAACACAAAACCTAATCTTCCT
>JABSQI010000213.1 GCA_013215905.1 Legionellales bacterium
CAAAGGATATGGGGTATATACAAATATTTTTCCAAAACCAATGACATGACTTTTAATAGGAGTTAATTTTTTTACTCTAAAAATGGGGTTATCTTTAAATTTACAGATATAAGAAGAATTGACAAATACATGCCCGTCCTTAACCGTAACAACATCCCCTGCTACCCCTGCAACTTTTTTAATAACCAGAATAATTTCTAAGCCTTTAACATTATCCATAAACGCTACTAAACTGCCAACTTCAATATTTTTATTCAAATAAGAAATAGTAAAATATTTTTCAGGTAAACTATCAGTCAAATTTTCTACTACATCTCCTATCAAAGGTTGCAAATACCATAAGCAAGCACCAACTATTAAAGCAATCACTAAAACAAACAGTATAGTTTTTTGATGCAGCCTTTTTCTAAACATCCAGCAACTCTCCTTTACTAACTAAATTAGAAAAAAATATTTGCACTTTAACTTTTCCCATTCTTACGCTCCACTAAAACTTTAAACCCTACGTCTTGCCACTGCTTAATCTTCCTATCAACCCCAGACTTATTATTCAAAAGCTTATTAAGCTCTAATAATGCCCCTAACAATCTTGCAGCTTTATGATTACCCACTAATTCACCTTGTAAATCATCACCAAGAGTAATATCAAAAAAATCACTGATCCCGCTAACATTAACTAGCCCACCAAGTTGAATTAAGCTTCTAGTCCTAGCTCTTCTTTCTGAATCAGATTTTTTATTAGCTTTAAAATTTTCTCTTGCTTCTATTTGCTCTTGATGAGCTTTTCTCTGCTCTATACTACGCACTAACTACATCCCCCCATTAAATATAAACTCACATATATAAGCCCCTATTAAGCCAACAGCAATATGCAATAATCCAATGAAATTGTCCCGACTTACTAAACCAAACACGACCCCCATAAAAAACATCATTGCAGCTACGGATACTGCATATCCAGTCAATAAATAAAAAATCACTTTGAACACACATAATGTAGGGAATAACATTAACCAAAAAATACAAAAATCATGAATATTATCAACATTAAAAGTTTTAACTTCATGCTTTTGCCAAAACTTTAAAGATAACTTTCGCCATCTTAATTTATTATCTCTATTAAACATCTGCTGCCCTCTCTTGTAATACAGCATCAACAGCCTGCTCTGTTGTCATGCCCTGTGCCAACTTTTCGTTTATAGCTTTTGTATCATGCGCTTGTGTAGAAAATAATAATTTTGAAAAAGGATCAGATCTAAGCCTGCCTATAGCCATACCATCTTCGGTCTTAATACATACTTCACTATAGACACCTTGAATCGTCTTTATGCTTCTATAAATAGCTGCTTCATCCGCTGTGATTTTATTACTGTTAATTAGCCTTCTTATAGTATCTTTTTTTTGTTGCATGATATAAGCAAAATCAGAGCTATCATGTACTGCTTGCGCCCCAATACTGGCTTTTTCTCCAATAAAATCATCTAGTTTTTGTGTCCCACATAATAGCCCACCACCATATTTTCTAATTTTTCTAGCAAGAGCTTCCATAAAAGCCCCAGTTTGATTACCACGAAGTAAATCCCAACATTCATCCATAACAATTTGTGATAGTTGTCTTTCATCTCCTAGTATTTGGTTAGAGATTTGTAGCATCAATATTTTTAATACTACTGCCTGTAAGTCTTTGCGTGATTTAAGCTCTTCCAACTCAATTACAGACAATTGCTTTCTAAAAGTTACATTAGCCTTACCTTCAAAGTATTTCCCATAAGGCCCTTCTTTAGTGAATGGATATAACATCCTTCCTAAATCATTATCCACTTGATTATTCTTTGCCAATAAAATATCTGCGATTTTTGTGATATTAGTTTCTTGCTTGTGTTTATTCCAAGCCTCAGCTACAGCTTCAGTCAAACATGCTCTTTGCAAGTCAGTAACCCCATCATTTGGAGCAGCCATCTCGTAGACAATAGAATTTAGCATTACAAATTCATCTTGCATGTGATTATCATAATCATCCGCATTCTCAAAAAGACTAGGATCATCACACACATTTGAAAATGGATTAATACAGATATTAGATTTCCCAAAAGTAATATGCTCAGCATCATGGCCAGCTCCTTCAGCCATAGCAACAGTAACATCTCTAAAGGATTTCCCAACATCAAAAATAAATACTCGTCCATTCCTTGATAAAGTTGACAGCATCAAATTTTGCATTAAAAAAGATTTCCCAGAGCCAGTTGAACCAATAACAATAGCATTCATATTGGTCGAAGTTTCATAATTACTAAAATTAAATAATCCGCCTCGCCTACCTGCAAACAATACCCCCCTTAAAGTATTGCCTCGGCACTCCCCCTGTAGTGGTAAGAAATTAGCAATTTCGTGAGTCAAAGCTAATTTAGTTCGTATGAATGAGCGCATTTTTTTATACCAGCCCTCACCCCAGTTCATCGGCAAAATGCTAAGCAATGATAATAAATGAATATATGAATCAGAACGCAACTCCCAACCCAAATCACGATATAATTCAGTTAATTTACTAGCACAACTCTTAGCATCAGTCTTGCGTGAAAATAAAACCACTGAATGACTAACATCTACAAATTTATCTCCATCTAGTTGCCGTTTTTTTACATAATCCCATTCGAGAGCTTCACGCTCCAATCCCTTAATCCATTTACCAATATTCCCCTTAGTTTGATGAATTACCATACTTCCTTTTACATTCGCTATTTTTTCTCCAAGACCACGAGGCATAACATGCACACCGTAATGAATAATGAATGGACAAGGAATTTGAGCTAGATTACTAGAATCACTCCCAAGCAAATCTATATTTTGGAACTGCTCCCAATGATCTGGTAATTTTTCTGGCGAAAAAGATTGAATAGTCCATGTATCATCATCAATACTATATTCCAAATCATCTTTATTAACTTTTAATTTACCACCAGGCTTTGTCATTTGATTTGCTATAGTATCTAGTGGATTAGCTTTCATATTACTAGAATATGCACTGTTTGTTGGGTACATAATATTATGCAATAAAGTTAATAGTTCAGATGAACCTAGCTCACTAACTCCAAAACCTTTATTCTCTAGCATCTTGATGATTTTATTTTTTTGCTCTAAGAGTATTTCTGCTTTTCCTTCAATGCCCTGTGGCTTAACCATATCGCTAATAGCCTGATACCACTTGGGATCTTTTAACGGCAATGAGAATGACAAAAATAATCTGAATAATCTAAGCGGTGAGTCCTCATTAAGTCTAATATCTTTTAACCCCTTCACCATATAGCTATTGAGTTTCATTAAAAATTCATTTTTAGTCTTGCCAGCAGCTTCCCATGAATCTAAAAAATCACCTATCCTAGAATCTGCCATCAACATACACTGAATATTGCTGCCTTCTGGCAACCCTCTAAACAATACCGTTAAATCATTAATAATCCCCTCACTTGATCCTGTAATAGTATTAAGCTCAAGAGTAAACCCAATGGATTTTTTACCTAAAAAATATCCGTTCAAGTTATAATGCGAAGTACTTATTAAATCATGAATAAAATTAAGCCCAAAAGAATCAACCACATCTTCAGCATCAACAATGGGCGGTCGACTAATGGTAGACTTCTCGCCCATAGCTTTAGCAAGCCCATGACCAAACCTACGGTATTTATGTTTAATTTGTGCTTTTGGTAAAAACTGCATTAAAACCCCTTCAAGTAAATAATTTTTGGCTTTTCTTTTTGCTTTTTATATACC
>JABSQI010000214.1 GCA_013215905.1 Legionellales bacterium
AAAAATTTTCATGTGTACTCCATAGTCTCTATAGCAGCTTGAACTATTTTTTTAGGTTTTACCATATTCAATTTTTCCATCTTATAATATGGCATAACAATGTCATAGCCAGTTATTCGTCGTATAGGAGCTAGTAGGCTAGTTAGTGCTTTTTCTGCTATAGTAGCAGCAATTTCAGCTCCTACTCCAAAACTTTTCGCAGCTTCATGAACTATTATGCATCTTCCTGTTTTTTCAACAGATGATAAAATTGTTTCATAATCTATAGGCTTAATAGTTGCTAGATCAATTACTTCAGCAGAGATGTTACATTTTTCTAGCTCTTCTGCTGCTTGGGTGGTTTCAATAATTGATGCTCCAAAGCTAATTAGAGTTATATCACTACCTTCACGAAGAGTAAAAGCTGTATCTAAAGGAAGGGCTACGCCATTATTTTCTATTTCCTGCTTATGAATACGATATATTCTTTTTGGTTCCAAGAATAAGACAGGATCTGGATCTCTAATAGCCGCTAACAGCAATCCATATGCGCGTTCTGGAGAAGTAGGTATAACTACTCGGAGTCCTGGAATATGTGCAAACATACTTTCAGTACTTTCAGAGTGATGTTCAGGAGCATGAATAAACCCTCCAAACGGAGCCCTAAAAACAATAGGGCAGGTTAACCTACCACGAGTACGGTTTCTCATCCTACAAGCGTGATTAATTATTTGATTCATTGCTGGGTAAATAAATCCCATGAACTGGAATTCGGCTATTGGTTTTAAGCCATGAGTTGACATACCAATACTTAAGCCCGCAATCATAGATTCTGCTAGAGGAGAATCGATAACTCTATTCTCACCAAATTTTTCTTGGAGACCTTGAGTAGCTCTAAAGACACCTCCATTTATACCTATATCTTCACCTATTAGAATAGTATTTGGATCATTAGTCATTTCATATGTTAATGCTAAATTGACAGCATCAATTAGGGTTACTTTAGGCATTTTTCATTTCCATTTTTTGCTCATCAAGAAGTGCTGGAATATTTTCATAATGATAATCAAATAAATCATCAATTCCTTGTGGTTGGAGTTGTAAATATTGCTCAGCTGCTTCTCTCACAGTATTTTTAGCATCATCTGTAATTTTATTAATATCATTTTCGTCTATAAATTTATTCATAAGGAGATATTTCTTTAAACGATCAACACCATCTTTTTTCCAAGCATTATCTAGTTCTTCTTGAACTCTATATCTTGAAGCATCGTCTGCTGTAGTGTGGTCAGAGAGTCGATAGGTAGTCGCTTCAACTAATACAGGGGTCGATTGGGTTTTAGCTTTAGTAATTGCTTCGTTTAATACATGGTAAGTTGCAATAGCATCATTGCCATCTACAATAATATTATCGAAACCACCTGCTATGGATTTTTGCGCAAGAGTCTCACAGGCCGTTTGTTTTTCGATAGGGGTTGATATTGCAAATTTATTGTTGAATATTAAAAATACTACAGGTAAATTCAATACACCAGCAGCATTCATTGCTTCGTAAAAATCTCCTTGTGAAGTGCCACCATCTCCAATTGTGACCAATGCACAGTTATTTTTTCCTTGGTACTTTAATGCAAAAGCTGCTCCAACGGCATGCAAGGTTTGTGAGCCAATTGGAACTGAGCAAGGGAAATCATTTTTGCATTTGGAAAAATTATTTCCTCTTTCATCTCCACCCCAAAATTGAAATATTTCTGTTAAAGTAACTCCACGTAAAAATTGAGTGCCTTGATCGCGATAATATGGAGCAAATACATCATCTTTTTCAAGTAATGCACCGGCAATAACGGAGACAGTTTCACTACCAAGAATAGAAGGGTATGTTCCCATTTTTCCTGTGCGTTGTAAACTTACAGCTTTATAATCGAAGGTTCTTATTAGTACCATTGATTTATACAGCTTTAACAATGTTTCAAAATTTTGAGCAATTTCAGGAGCGTTATTTGTTAATTCAGCATTTTCATTTAAAAATTGTACTGTGGAACTGTAATTTTTCATCCATATATCTCTTTAATTTTTGTCTGCAAGCTTTTGTGCTGCTAGGTTATTTGCAACTTCAAAGGTACATATATTTTCCTGTATTGCCGTACTAAAAATCTGTTCTAAAGAATTATATATATTTTTTACCTTTTGCTCGATCATCTCCGTTGTAGCTCCAAGATATTTGTTTGCTGCAAATATTAACCCTCCAGCGTTAATAACATAATCTGGAGCATACAAAATTCCTTTTTCCATAAGTATTTTGCTGTGGATAGTTTCTTTTGCTAATTGATTATTAGCAGCTCCTGCTATAATTGAAACCTGCAGTTGTTCTATTGTTTCGTCATTGATAATTGCACCAAGTGCATTCGGGCAGAATACATCAGCTTTAACAGAGAATATATCTTTTGGTTCAACTACTGTAGCTCCAAGACTCTCTTCGCAGTATTGTAGATTTTTTGGATCTATATCTGTTACGGTAAGTTTAGCACCATCTGCTGCTAACATCTCGCATAACCTCATACCAACTGCTCCGATACCTTGTACGCTGATATGTAAGTCAGTTAGCTTATCTGTTTTCAACTTATATTTTACTGAAGATTTTATTCCATTATATACTCCAAGAGCTGTATATTGGGCGGGAGAGCTGCCCATGGCTGAAGTACTTGAAACATATTTAGTTTGTTGTGCTACGATGTCCATGTCATCAAGATCTGTGCCACTATCTACAGCAGTAATATATTTACCTTGTAAGCTGTCAACGAATTTACCATATTCTGTAAAATATGCTTTTCGATCTAGAATAGGTTGGTTGTTAATTAGAACCGCTTTTCCTCCACTAAATGGTACTTCAGCTATTGCAGATTTAAAGGTCATTGCTCTTGCAAGAAGAAGTGCGTCTTCTATTGCTTGATAAGAGGCAGCATATGGAACACATCTACAACCGCCTAAGGTTGGACCAAGCTTGGTACTGTGAATTGCAACAATTGCTTTTAAACCAGTTTTATTATCATGGTGCAAGTGTATTTCACTACTGTCATCTACAATATCAAATATATCTTCTTTTAGTATTTGGTAGCTTAAATTCATATTGAATCTTCAATCTTAGTTAACAGAAACTTCATTATTACATAAATTTGTAGATGTTCCTTCCATTAAATACTTATAATACTGAATTTGGATATTAATTTAACAAATAAAATAAAATAAACTATAACTATATTGCTTAGATAGAGCATATTTTACACAAAAGATATAGTTTTTCTAAAATACATATGTCATGATTAAAATTTTTCTATAAGCATAATTAACTCTAAAATGAATAGGTATTTACCCAAAATAATTGCTCATCGAGGAGCAAGCGCACATGCTCCTGAAAATACCCTAATGGCAATTAGACTAGCAAAAGATATGGGGGCTGAGGCCGTAGAAATTGATGTATGTTTAACTAAAGATAGACAACCCGCTGTAACTCATAATCATGATTTGCAGAAAATTTTTGGAATAGAAGGATATGTTTTTGACATTACTTTTGCACAACTTAAAAAATACAATACATCATTTAAATTTGATAATAAGCTGCAAAAAACTAGTGTGCCCCATCTAAGGGAAGTTTTGAGTTTATGTCAGGACTTATCTTTAATGCTAAATATTGAGCTTAAACCTATTAATGGAGATGAACAAGAATTAGCACAAGCTGTTGATGATGTTTTAAAGCAATTTCCTAATTTTTGGGATTTAATCTGGA
>JABSQI010000215.1 GCA_013215905.1 Legionellales bacterium
TTAAACCAGAGACAGAGCGGTTCGCCTGAAAAAGAGAAATCGATCATTAATGAGGCTTTAGATGTTGTAGGCATTAGTCGAGAGCTAAAGAAAGTTAATGATCTTGTTCTTAGAACCCCCTGTCTTTAGACATGGGTGAGTATCAGTATCAATAATGACTCCATTGAAAAACCAAAGTATAAATTAAAACCTATATATAATGAAGATATTAGAAATATAGATTTCTTAAGAGATTTATCGAATAAATATAAGGAACATTTTGATGAAATAATCTTTGAACGTGTTGGACATGGACTAGGATTCTTTATTTCTACACAAAATTTTGATTTATATATAAATTTATTGACGAAAATGTTAAAAAAGGGGGGTAAATTTATATATAAAAGCTATAGAACAACTCCTTTAAATAACTTACATGGTATAGACTATGGGATTATAGAATTGCTGGCTAATCAAGTATTGGTATTAGCCAAATATTATTCAAAAATTGATGCGATACCTTCTATGTATTCTGCTCTTAATAAAAATAAAACAATAGATAAAAACGATTATCTTGCGCGCACTATAAAATTTCTAACATCAAAAAAACACAGGGTTACTGTAGCACAATATAAATTTTTAAAAAATTTGTATATAGATTTATTAGAAAAAAATGGTTACAGAAATATTGTTGTAGCTATTGAAAAAGATAAAGAATATACTGAATATTTAAAAAGTAGTGGCAGAGATTCTTTAGCGAAAAATTTCCGGTATTCATTAATAATCAGGGCTACCAAAAAAGATCTGCAATCTGTTAATGAGAAAGCTCTTTTAGAAGAGTCAAAGGGTAATCTTGAAAAATCAATAGAAGAGCATGTTTTGTATTATTATTCTACAGAAAATTTATACAGAGCTAATATAGATAAATGGAGCAAGAATTTATCTTTTGAAATTAATTTTAGAAATAACCATTCTTATGTAATAAATAATATAGCAGATAAAAAAACCTTGTTAGAATATCTAGATGTCAAAAATCCATATATTATGATCGTTAATAGAAACAATATGATTGCTACAATTACAAATACGGTATTTGGTGACGAACATACATTTACAGAAAATTTAAAGCAGGGAATTATGTTTTCTGCACATATAGAAGATATAATACAACCTGCTTCAAATGATTAGTTTATTTGCTCATGTACGTTATTTTTTACACATGGTTTGGTTTTTAAAACTATCAACATCAATAGCCAATTTAGATAGCTCATGGATAGAAATTTCAGCAGAAAGAGAATCCCAAAATAGGGCGGTTTTGTCTTTATTTAAACTAATGTCCTCTAAAAGCGACGGATTTTCAGCTATCTTTTTTTCATCAAATCCTAACGCTTGAAATTTATTAAAAATCTTATTAATAGGTACTAATAAGTTATTATCGTCACTTAATTCAATAGCTAGAGTATCTTCATGAAAAAAGAACTTATTAACTGTAATTACTTTGTTTAGTTCTTCGATATATGCCTTAATATTATTAATATCTAGCATGACTCCTAGTTCTTGCCAGTATAGAGCTTGTTTATCATCAGTTAATGAAATTTTTCTTATTTCTTCTTGGCTTGCATTAGCAAGGGCAGGGATAGAATATGAAGAAATGGACATTTTTTCATGATTAGATAACATGATTACTAATTTTTGATCATCAAAATAGAAAGAGCTAATATTAGCTTTAATAAATGGTTTATTCTTTTTTTCAATAAAATATTTTTCTGCTCCAACTTCAATATTGATATTGTCAAGTAAATCAAAATCTTTAGCTATATCTTTGTATTCAATGTATTTAAACTTAATTTTAGCGACAGGGTAGTTATTCCCCAGTTTAATATAAGCTTCACCAGCCTTTAAGTTTTCAATTTCTTCTGGCATAACAAGCCTTTTTTTAGAATTTTCAAAATGATAAGTAGTTGTTTTTGTGCCGTCTGGATTAACGGTATAGCTATATTTTTTCTCGTCAACTTCTTGCTCCCCTAATAATTTTGATAGATTATCAGCGGTCTCTTTCTCACTATTAGCAAACATGACCATTGTGCTTACGGTATTTATTAAGCTTTTTGCTACATGAGTGCCGTAGATACTTTCAAGTTCAAAAACATTTTGAAACGCTAATAGCATACAGCCACCATATTTTCTAATTTCTCGTAATAGGGTAGGTAATGAAGGTATTCTTTCAAGATTAAATAATTCATCAATGACGATCCAGACACGTCTATGCTTATCTTCACCTAGTTCCTGTAATCCTAGTAAGGCACAAGTGATCCAATAGGTAAGCATGGAGCGCATAATTTTAAGTTGGTTTTGACCTTTACAGGTAATAAAGAGCCAAGAACCATCATCTTTACCAACCCAATCTCTAATTGAGAAAACATTTTCATGATCTGGCATGTACTTTACTAGCTGCAATGGTTCAAAGCAGCTCATTAAACAGCTAAGAGTCATCTTTGTCGATCCAGCATTAATTAATTTATTAGCTCCTGTATCTTGTAGTAGTTGCTCTAGATCAGGGATCTTATCTTCATAGACATGTTTATTTAGATTAGCGTTAGTAAGAGTACCAGCACGATACATTTTTCTAAGCAATTCGGCTAATATCATTCTTGCAGACTTAGGCCAAATGTCCTCTAATTTATCAGGATTAGTAACTAGTGCTGCTGCAATAGATTCAAAATCAGGTTCTTGTCGACATTCAGCACCTAAATTAGTAGAGACAGTACGTTTATCAAAAGAATTAAGAATTAGATCGCCTCGCTCTTCATTATAGAATTTTCTAGTTAAACTACCGTCTGTATCGACAATTATTACTTTTTGATGACTGCCACCAAATATCCCGAAGGTTTTTTTAACCTTAGATTGCTGGATCTGCTCTAGGGTTTGGTTAATAGCATTACTTTTACCACCACCAGATTTACCAACATATAGTAAATGTTGATTCTCTGTATTTTTGATCATAGGTACATCGGCAAGATTTAAATAAGAAGCTTTGAAACTTCTTTTGATTATCCAAGCTAATTCTTTTGAACTAACTTTTTTAGCTCCACGCTTGATTTTTTGATCGGGTTTTTTCCGAGACATTAAATATTTTGCAAAAAACACAACAATACAAAATAAAATGCTGCTGAATATACCAAAATCAAACCCATTAGAAATATTGCGCAGGGTGCGTAGTTTATTTTGGTAAAGATGTGGATCTTTCAATATATCGATAGATTTTTCATAGGTTACTCTTCCATCATAATTTGTGTATTTTTGGGTTATATGGTTTCTTTCATAATCTGTTATTAGATAAGCATTGGGATTATTTAAAAGATATTTACTAAAAAGATAAGGAGCTACTCTTAGTGGCATTGTATAGCCTTTGTAATGCAAGGTAGCTTTTTCTATAGCTAGAGTATCAGTGACAGCATAATATGGTGTTTTGTAACAAAAATAACCTATCCAGCTAATCAAGCCAAAAATTAAACTGAGCAAAAAAGTTTTGTAAGTAAATTTAAAAAAATTACCGAAAGAGTCGAATACTCCTTGGTTGCCTGTTAGTTTTGCCATAAATTATCCTTTTGAAATTTCAATTTTAAAAATCCAGTAATAGGCAATACCGGACATATTACACAGAACAAGCTATTTAAGCATGTTTTGCGCACATAACCAGCAAAAAATGGTAATTTTGAATAAATCCAATTATTTTTTACGCTGTATATATAGCTCCAAAATAAATTGAGCTTCTG
>JABSQI010000216.1 GCA_013215905.1 Legionellales bacterium
GAAAAAACTATTATTTAAAACAATATATTGTCAGATGACTAATTTTGATTAAGTGGTAATAGCTTATATTATTGGCTTTATTCTAAGCAAAGTAGAGCACAACCGAGAAATTGAAATATCCCTGACTGCAATCTTGGCCTATGGCTCATTCATTATTGCCCAAGAATTATTTCATGTCAGCGGAGTTACATCTACTGTAGCAGCAGGACTAATTCTAGGAACATGGGGACATACAAAAATTTCCCCTGAAATTATAACATTTAATGCAAAATTTTGGGAATTTTTAGCCTATTTCGCCAATGCTCTAATTTTTCTCGTGGTAGGTATAAGTGTTAAAATTACTAGCTTATCCACTAATTCTTGGAATATTTTTGCAGTAATTATAGCAATATCTATTTCTAGATTAATTGTCATTTATGGTTTAATGCCATTAATTAACAAACTGCCAAACCAACCTAATATTGACATGCGCTACCAAACTATAATGTACTGGGGTGGATTAAGAGGTGCAATAGCTTTAGCAATTATTTTAAGTATTGAGAAATTCCAGTACTCAGAACTATTTACAACTATTATTCTAGGAGTTGTTTTATATACTCTAATAATACAAGGTCTTACTATAGAAAAACTTGTTAAATTTCTATCTTTAGATAAACTATCAATTTCAGAGCAATTCTCTAGAATACAGGCAAATTTTATAGCAAAAAAGAAATCCATATCAGCTATAAATGAAATGAAACAGATGGGAATGTTATCAGCAAATACTGCAAATGAAATCTATACAAAATGTTATAATGAGCTAGATATCGCTTCCAAAGATTTAACAGATTTCAAAAAAAAGAAATTTTCACTCAGTGAAGAAAAAATATATTTATTTAAAAGATGTTTTTCTGTACAAAGAACTTTATTTTTTGAGATGTTCACTAAAGGTCATTTCGCTAACATCACTTATAATAGACTTGTATATAGACTTGAAGAACAAATGATTTATATTTATAAAAACATTAACCATTCAAAATTATCACCTCATTTTGACATAAATAAAGGATTCTTTCTTAAAATATTAATAAATTATATTAATAAACTACAAATTTTACCAAAACTTTCAACTTATCTAAATGCTAAATATATTGCGCTAAATTATAAATTTGCATGGGGTTCTTATCACGGAGCAAAAAAAGCATTATCCCACATTAAAGAAATAGAATTAAGTGATCATTTTAGTAATTCTTCTATTAGTTATGTATATTATTTTTTCAATCAATATCACCTCCAAATTGAAAAATACTTATTATCAATTTCTTCTGAATTTCCGGATTTTGTAACACATATGCAGACTAGATTAGCTGAGAGAATTCTGCTCTCAACCGAAGTGAAATATTTAGATGAACAAATTGTTTCGGGAATGATCCCCGAAGAGCTAGCCAAAGATTTGAAACAATCTAAATATGCTGAAATTATTAAAAAAAGAGAAACACCTGAAAAAATTGCTAATTTATATACAAACAACAGCTTTGAAATAATAAATATCTTTAAGAACCTACCTGATTCTGAATTAGATTTTATCAAAAAAATATCTCAAGAAAAATTAATAAAAAAAGATTCCGTTATCATTTCACAAGATAGCCGTTCTGAGTTTATTTATTTTATAACATCTGGAGTTATTGACATTATAAAGAATACGCAAGGCCATCAAATCCATATAGCATCATTGATTTCTGGAAATTACTTCTCTACTAATGAAAATGAAACTTCGGAATACGAATACAAAGCAACGACTATTTGTAAGGTTATATTTTTCGACAATGCAACATTAACGAAAATATTAAATAATTGTCCTAATTTTAAAAACAACCTAACAAAATCAAAAAATAGAAGAAAAAACTTATTTGAATTTAGTAAAATAGAAACTCCTAATTAAAGACAGCGAAATAAATTAACTTAATCTACGTTTTTATTGTCCTTTGAATTGCATATTGTAATAAAAACCGACTATTTTGACAATGAAACTAAATTTGTTCTTAGAGTGATATAATCAATGAGACAAAAATTGTAATTTTTATGACAAGCAAAAACAATAGGCTTAACTGCTAATATGCTAATTCGAGAATGGCAGCATTTTGGGTTATATACACAAGGGAAGTCAGCAACACAGACTAGTTACATCTTAGAGATCTCTCATATAACTCTCTAAATTCACTATACCGATTAATAAAATTAAGGCTAGAATCCAAGTCTGATTTGATAGATTTATTTGATTTATCAATTGAACCTTAAGCCAACAAATATCAACAGTGAATATATTTTATAATTTGGTAAATATTGTAAATTTAATTTGAGTTTAACAAATTAGAAATTTTTAATAATATAATCCTCATTCCTCGCTTCGATATCTATAATCTGGATTACATTTAATTATTCTCCATGATTCATAGCTTTCTCCAGAGATTGGCATGGCTTTAGTTGCTTCTTTTATTCTCTGAATAAATGTATCACCCGTAATAAATATATCTTCCCCACTCATGAATCTCTCCCATTGACTAACTGACATTACTTGTTTTTTTGTTAATATCCAGTTCACAACTATTGTTGCCAATTCTCTGTGACGCAAATTATTAGAATTTAAGGAGGCCACTACACCATTATTAGTTCTAGGCAAATGAAACATTATAATTGCGTCTGGTCTAATATATACTTTATCTGCAAACAGAGCTATGATAGCTGCTAAACTTTCAACATAGTCAACAATTTCTACTATTATTTCAGCTTTAGAATTTTTCATGGCTTCAATAATCTTTAATCCCTCTTTAAGGCTACCACCACAACTCTTAATATATAAATATACTTTCTCATTTTCATTAGCTTTCTCCAACTTCCTAATAAACTCATTTCCAATATCCTTATCAATGATACCTTTTATAATAACCTCATTAGAACAAAAGCCACCTACGGTGAAACTAACCAAAATACATAAGATCACAATCGCACTATAAATTCTTTTATAATTCTTCTCTTTAAAAAATGTAATTATCCCTACTTTCTTCATAATTTCAGAATAGCCGAAATTTCCAATTAATATATTTAACCACATATATTAAGTGTTTATACCTCTATTTTATACATAACTATATTTAATATTATATGCTACACTTTAATTTATGCCTGAAAAATTAAACCCAAAAGTAAATAAAATTTGGGAAAAGTGATACAAGGAAATGCTAAAATATTACAATTGCATAAATCCAACAAAAAAGCTCTAAAAAGAGAGCTCTTTCTTCTCCCACATCAAATCAATGCTGTTAAATCAGCAAAAAAATACATGAACATTATAATATTTATAGAGAATCTATAAATAAGATTTAACTAACACTTGAATTAGTATATTGTTTGGGTTAAGGCAATACTATTAACATACATAGTGGCAATTATTTTAGTTTCTTGTTAGTATACGGTTGAAATTAACAACCATAAAGTTGGAAGTCATGAATTCTGTTATTTTTATTCCATCTCGCAAGGGTTCAACACGTTTCCCTAACAAACCAATGAGTACAATTCTTGGCAAAACATTAATTTCTAGAGTATGGAGCATCGCAAAACAGTCAACAATTGCTACAGATACAATTATTACAACCGACAGTATAGAGATTAAGAAGCACTGTGAATCATTTGGAGCTAAGGTGATTATGACCCCAGAAGATTGTCCATGTGGAAAAGATAGAATTGCAGAAGAAATAAAACAATATA
>JABSQI010000217.1 GCA_013215905.1 Legionellales bacterium
CTCAGACAGGTTTACATGCACATCAAAAAACATTCAAGCTATGTAATAAAACAAGTGCTTTAATTATAATTTTTTATACTATCGTCAGAATAAACGCTGTTGGATAAAAAATGACTTGAATTGTATGCTTGATCGTGATACCTTTAGAAATACTGGTATATCAATAATTTACAATTTAGCTTTTTCTCTTGGATCATTATTACCAATATTATTGCTTAAATATATGGTAGATATTACAAGCGATCTATATATTATGGTAATATTATTCATGCTTGTATCTTTATTGGCTATAATTTCCATCTATTATGAAAAAATTATAATAAAAAAATTAGATTAAGGATTAATGAGTTTCAAAAGTACCTATTGTATCATCTGAAGATAATTAGTTACTAAGTTCGCAGATAGTAGGACAGCTTTAATATTCTTTATGGAGAGTATATTAGATAAATAAATTTATCATTACTTCTGGAGCATTTGCTTCTTAACCATATTTATTCGTTGATAAATTGTTGTTATTTCTACCATTTGATGAAACTATCAAAAAATTCCTCATTAAAATAATGATCTATTATTTTACCTAATATTGCAAGAGTTATCCCACTAAAAGCTATTCTTTTAAAATTAGTTGTCATATCAAAAAAAGTAGCTTTGTTCTTAGTTGTTTTAATATTTTCATCACAAGAAATATATGCCCTATATTCAGGATTTTCAAATGTATCTGTGAATTTGTCTACATAGGAATCAAAATTTATATCCATCGATTGGCAACTATATTCTATTTGAACCTCGTAGGCTTTACTAACATAATATTTAGCCCCATATTTTTCCGGATGTAACTCAAATTTACATACTTTTTTATCATTGCATATTATCCCAATATCGTGAAACATTTTTTTTTCTAACTCAGTTGAACCAGTGGTAGAACGTAATGGCAAAGGGTAATTAGCCACTAGATTTATTTCATCCATGTCGAAAGTAACACTATAGTCGGTTGTGAATCTTTTGGCGTTTTTGCAATCGCAACATATTGTAGTATATAAGCAGCCTTTTGTTTTACAGTTATTGGGGAAAGGCCCTCTTATTTGTACAGAATTAATTTTTATTGCCATGTTTGAAAAAGTTAGTGGCATTAAAAAAAAATTAACTATAAAAAATAATTTTATAAACCGTGATTTTTTTTTTACATTAAAATTTAATTTCATTTTTTTATCCAAAAAACATTATATTTTATTATTTATTTATATGCAATATTAATATTTGAATAATGCTTGGCATTAAATTAATTATTTTTATTTATAATTATGATGTTTTATTTTTTACTTAGTGATAAATATTTTTTATGTAGATGATTGATTTGTGTTACCAAATATTTTTTGTCATTATTATTCTCAATAACATCATTAGCATATTCTATTAATTTTTCTTGAGATGACTGATTTTTTTTAATTGACTCAAAATTTTTCTTATCTAAACTGTCACGAGACATTGTTCTTTTTTCTTGTAGATGTTTTTTTGTTGTAACTACTAAGATCCTATCAAAAAGATTTTGTAAATTTGTCTCAATTAATAATGGAATAACTAAGATGCAATAGGGAGAAGTTGCAGTTTTTGCTCTAAGGAGTAATTCTTTTGTAATTTGTGGGTGCAGAAGGTTTTCTAACCATGTTTTCTTTTCTGGGGAATTAAAAATTATTTGGCGTAGCATTTTTTTATTTAGATGTCCCGTGCTAAGTACGCACCCATTAAATTTTTCTATAATTTTAAGATAATAATTAGTTCCAGGCTCTGTTAGTTCTGAGGCAATATCATCAGCTTCAATTACGGTAATCCCAAGATCTTCAAATATCTTACTAACAGTGCTTTTGCCAACACCTATACCGCCTGTTAAGCCTACTTTATACACTTTTATCCTATATTAAGCCAATTATAATAGGATATCATTATATCGTCTCCCCATATTAGAGAAATCCAAATTGCAATTGATAAATATGGTCCGAAGGGAATTTCAGAGTTTCTATTATTATGCTTAGTTATTATTAATGTTATACCAATTATAGAAGCTAATAGAGATGAAAATAACACTATGAATGGCAACTGTTGCCACCCAAACCACGCTCCAGACAAGGCGAGTAACTTAAAATCTCCATGTCCCATAGCAAATTTGCCAGTGATTTTTTCATATATAGATACAAATATCCATAGACATAGATATCCAAGAGTAGCACCTAGAACAGCTTCCTCTAGGCTAGTAAAAGTTTGTAAAATATTAATATTTAATCCAAACCATAATATGGGAATGGATATTTCATCGGGGATGATTCTATGTTCGATATCTATGATACTAATGGAAATTAATGAGCCGGTTAGAATACAGGAAATAATAAATTCAAAACTAGGACCAAAATAATATCCCTGGACTGTAAAAAGACAAGCAGTTAAGAGCTCAATTAATGGGTATTTTGCTGGAATTTTATTATTACATGTTCCACATTTTGCTTTCAAGTATATATAACTTACAATGGGTATATTATAAAACCATTTTATAGTAGATTTGCACTTAGGACAATGAGATCTAGGGGCAAATAAATTTAAGGATTTTAGCTCTATTTCTGTATCATTTTTTATTTCAAGAAAGTTGATGCATTCAGTACGAGCTAAATGGTCAAGCATTAAAGGAACTCTATAAATAACAACATTTATAAAGCTACCAATAATCATCCCACCAATTATGCAGGATATGGTAAAGATTATTGGATATGTTTCAAAAAATTCTGTTAGAGTTAAATCCATTGATGATTCTCATTTGCAAACATGATGGTAGAATAATATATTCTAAAATTTTGTATATGTAATTAAAGATTATCTTAGATTAATATACTTTAATTTGAAAGGATGGTCAATAAATATCCTAAACAAAATTTTTTTAAAAAGATTTTTCTAGTAACATATATAAATATTTGACTTGCCGGTGTAGCTCAGATGGGAGAGCGGCTGATTCGTAATTAGTAGGTCAGAGGTTCGAATCCTCTCATCGGCATCAATTTAAAAATAGAAATATCTATTCGTGATATGGTAAAATCAGTTTTAAGCAGTTCAGGGAATTATAGTTATGGCAAGAAAAAAAATTATCACATTTTTATTAATCATGATGTTGCCAGTATTGACTATTGCTAGTAGCGATAAAAAAATATTGGAAAATAATTTGCAAATGATTTTAGTGTTAGCTGATAACTGGGATTCTATCCAATGTAACTTGTTTTTATATGAAAGAAAAAACTCTCAGGAACCTTGGGAGTTGCTACACAAAGCTATTCCTGTTGTGGTAGGAAAAAAAGGTATGGGGTGGGAAAAGAAATCTTATGCAGATATTTTTCCTGGCCCTTTAAAAAAAGAAGGGGATTTGAAAGCTCCTGCAGGTATAACCGAATTAGGTCAAGCTTTTGGCTTTTCTAAGAAGTTAGCAAATAATAAGGAATATCCTTATTTGCATTTGACTAATAGTCTTGAATGTGTTGATGATAAGGAATCCAAGCACTATAACAAAATTATAGACTCCTCAACTTTAAAGAAGGATTGGCATAGTAGTGAAAAAATGAGAGATATAGAATTATATGAATTTGGATTAGTTACTGGTTTTAATAATACTCTAGATGCAGAGGTAGCCATCCCCTAAAATAGGACAAAAGTAATTGGAATTTCTGATAAAATTTTCACCAAACAGGAGAATTTATGA
>JABSQI010000218.1 GCA_013215905.1 Legionellales bacterium
ATCAGTTTGCATTATCTGGTAAGATGTGACATTTCTTAGAAACTAGGTAGTTGAAAAATTAAATTTTACTAAGAATATATATAAAATGATAAATTAGAAAAACATTTAGCCAAAATGCTAATTTTTTTTGTTTTATATTATATTTTTTAATACAATCCATTTTATATTTATTTACTAGATGGTGGGATGACAATGCGATATAATTTTTTTTTATTTTTTTTGCTAATAGCAACAAATGTATTTGCTGACAAACTACAAATAAATTTTTATGAACCCAAGAGTATCACCCAGAAATTTGATACAAAAATATCTTTAATAGACACTTCTGGTAATTTTTCAACACAAAATTATTCTTTATCATCAGATCAAATTGATAATAATTATCTAGAATTTGATGTAGATTTTTCCCGTCTTAATAATTTCGTTTTATTTATTGAGAAGAGTAACGATAGATTTACAGTAAAAAATATTAAAGATGTTGTCAACAATTGGTACACACACAAAGCTAAGTCAAGTAAATATTTAACCAAAAACTTACAAACTAATGTTATGAAACAACCTAGCGAACTTATAGCTGCCTTTGGTACAGACGCATTATTCACAAATCTAACAGATATACCATTTTCAATTAACAATGAATATTATAAACCTATCCCTGTACCAAAAGATGATCCATTGTATACAGAGTGTAACGAAGAATATTATACAAACTATCCAAAAATGGTTGACAGCTTTACTCAATCTTTAGAAGGAAAAACTTTAGAACAAAGCATGAACCTCAAGCTTGGATTTGAATTAGATTATGCTAAAGAATATGCTAAAAAATGGCATGAGAAGAATGGGACTTACTTTGACGAAAATCTTGATAAATCCTACATAATCACAGAAAAATTGACACTTCTAACAAAAGGTTCTGTAGTCAAAATAGAAATCAGAATAGACCAAGACGGGAAATTTGTAGCCCCTCAGTACCAAGGGAAAATAGTAATACGTCAAATATCAATCCAAACTAGTGATAATGTTAGTCATTATATTGGCTCACCAGATTTCTTAAAGCAACATACTTAACATAATATTTAATTTTATAATTGATTATTTTTAATCATTTTTTATATTTTTGTAATTACTATTCAAGATATTATTATCAATATTAGACAACTTCAGTTTATTTAGTTTATTTTTAATTGATATAATATTTTTTTGATGCTGTTGTCGAATATCTTCATTTTCAATATTTTTATCAACTTCAATAGCTAAATGTAAGGAATTTTCATAGTGGACTATAGCTAATTTTATATTAGAATTTACTTCATAAGCTTGCCCAAGTAAATAATAACGAACTGCAAAATTATGTTTAGCTGGTTTATCTCTAAAGAAATCTTGTTCAATCATTAAAATTTTTTGATAATACTCCACAGCCATTTCTTGATTATGACTACTTAATATAGGCCAAACACTTCCAGGAGCATATATATAAGCCATGGCTTTAATTCTACGATCTTGATAATATTTTTTCTGGATATCATAAGATTGGCTTAGATCTTTCAAGGCTATGTTATAATTGCCCAAACTTTCTGCTGTTAACCCAGAATGATATAGTGGCAATACAAATGCGATATGTAAAGGATCTCTATAATAAATTTTAATTATTTCTAATGATTGCTGAAATAGCCTTTCAGCTTCTACATAGTTCCCAAGATAAAAATCTGCTACACCTAAATTAACTAACATATTTCCTACATTAATATGAGACGAATCTTTGTAATACCCTTCGACCATTCTTAGTGTTTGTTGAAATATTTCTTTAGCTTTTTCAAAATTTCCAAGTGTACATTCAACTATCCCCAATTGGTTTAAAGTGTTAATCAATCCGATATGTTCAGTTTTTTGATAATATGCTTCTTTTATCTTTAAAGCTCTCTCAAGTATTGTTTTTGCTACTACTTGATTTCCGGAAAGTATTTCTAGCCGACCTATACTTTCTAAAATATTAGCTAAATCAACATCATCATTATCTTGACGATAAGATTTTTTTATTTTTAAAGCCTGTTGTAGAAGTTTCCTAGCCTCTTTATAATTACCTATTCCTATTTCAACTCTACCTAGATTATGCAAAATATTTGACATTTCAACATGATGGCTATTTTGATAATAAGATTGCTTCATTCTCAATGCCCTTTCAAGCAGTTTTTTTGCTTTCTGATGGTTCTGCAAGCTAGTCTCTAACTGACCCATCTTATTTAATATATCAGCTATCTCGATATGATTTTGGTAATAAGTTTCCTTAATTTTTAAAGCAGATTTGTAATATTCAATTGCTAAATCATATAATCCGACGTATGTGGCAATTTCACCATAATCATACAAAAAATTAGCTTTTTCTAAATTTGGTTGCATATGCTGAGATAAGATAGTCGTATGAGATAACCACTTTCTTGCTTTAGACCAAGACTCTTCATTTTTTATACTAAATAGATCTTTATCATTATTTGCCATTCGTATTGTTTCATTAATCCATTTAGGGTTATCTTTAATAATTAATCTAATAACTTCTTGAAGTAACCTGTGTACTTTGAATGATTTTCCATTATTGGTAAGAACAATAAATGAATATTTACGCAGTTCTTGGATAGCACTAGATTTAGTTGCAATTGGAACATCACTAAATAATTCTAGTTGAATATTATCTGGCTCAAGATAAGATGAAATATACAATATTCTCTTAGACTGATCACTCAGTTTATCTAAAGCAATTATCGTAGTTTGCCATAATGACTTCAGATATTGATTGTTGTCTTTTGGTAGTATATTTAGAAGCTGTAGCTTATTAGATTCATATAATTGAAGATAATCAGCTATGTTAGTGTGTTGCTTTATATATCCTAAAGCCTGCCCTAGAGCCAGAGGGAAATAGTGCAATGCTTTTATTAGCTTAAGAATGTCTTCCTTATTCTCATTTGGAAGGTGTTTTTTTATAAAATTTTTAGCTTCTTGCTCTGTAAAAATATTTAGAATAAGAACATCTTCTGTCCAATGCTGACTTCTAGAAGTAACAAGAACATGTAATTTGGTATTTATTGGAAACTGCTCATGCAATTCAGTTAAATATTGCTGAATGTTTTTCTCTTGTGGCACATTATCGAAAACAAATAATATTTTATTTACTTGAAATTCATTTAATAATTTATTGTATATATTTTTTCTTAGTTGTTCCGGCTGCAATCCTTGAGAATTTATATTTAGCTTACTAGCAAAAGTACTATAAGAACTATTAATGCTATTTTTACTTTCTGCCGCTATCCATAGAATAATGTCATATCTTCTATTTTCTATGGATCTATAAGAATATTCTGTTGCTAGTTGAGTTTTACCTATACCACCAATGCCCGATATTGGTTGAGTAATTATGCCAATATTACTTTTATCAAGATTATTTTTAATTTTCTTTAAAATACCATCACGTCCAGTAAATTTATTATTTCTATAAGGTAATCCCCAAGCTTTAATATCTCTAAGTTTTTTTGTATTTACACCATAGCTATTTAAAGAGCCATTTTGAAGACTATTTCTGTTATACCAATAATAAACGCCTAAAAACATACAAACAGCAATAGTAGATATTAAAAAATAATTGAGTTTTGTATTTAGAATAGTTAAGCGTCCATCTTGGATAATATCTTACGCTGTTGTATATTTTATCGCAGGTAAGAGAACCAGGGGCGGTATATTTGT
>JABSQI010000219.1 GCA_013215905.1 Legionellales bacterium
ATAATGATTTATTTCTATAATATATTTTTTTGATTTTATCACATGTGCTTTTGTTAAAAAATATTTCGTTGTAATGAATATTTTTAGGTTTATTAGCTATAATTTTTACTTGTTAACTACCATCCCTTCTAGCCATTTTTAAATATGTATGCTTCCTCTCTTAATAGTACTATCAATAACTGTTTTATCTTCCATATTTTTAAGACGGAATCAACTAGTAATTGCAACTAATACCCTAAATATTATAATAAAACTTACTATAATTATAATATTTATTTATCTAGTGGCGATACTCTAATAATATGTCCATCTGGATCTTTTATTAAAAACGTACGACCAAATATTTCGGTTGTTGGCTCTTGAATAAATTCAATATCCAAGTGAGCTTTCCATTGATTAAACAAATTATCTACATCTTCGTTAGAAGGTAGAATAATACCAACCTCAGAAAATCTAGGGATATCAGGTTCTGGAATTGTTCCGCCACTCCAAATCGCAAATAGTGCTTTTTGATTTCCATCAGCATCAAAAGCTATATACCTTGGACTTGAAAAAACTGGCTCGGAATTAAAAATTTTTTTATAAAAAGCACAGGATTTTTCTATATCGGAAACATATATTAGTTGTAAGCTTGCATTTATAGATATTGTCATTGGCTATCTCCTTATTATGAACTATTAAGTATTTTATCATACCTAATATTTTAAAAAATATTTCATCAGGATTTTTACAACCTATGATTTCCTTGGTCTTTTTTTATTGATCTTCTGTAATTTTTCTTATATCCATTATGACTGTTATTATTTTAGTTAGTTTTTTACACTTGGGGTTAGAATGTGCAACATCAGGAATATAACTCATAACAAAAAATCATTGTCTAAATTTTTTTATTTTCCACTATAAGCATATTCTGTTCCATTATGGGAAATATTATTCAATGCAGCAAATCTATTAAATCTATCTATGAATCCATGAGTATTATCCAAGCTGTTGCCAATAAGGTTAATAGGTTCTAATAGAGTTTTTGGATTATTGAATTCATTAGAATCTATAAGAGTATTTAATTTACCCATATCAGAATTATTAGGGATTAAATTACCAACATTGTCATATGGATTAATTGATTGAACAATATGATGATAAGTTATCGGATATTTTTATTTATTGCAAGGGTGGATTCAAGTCGCTAATGCAACACAACCTTAAAAAATTTATCCTGTATAGCTGAATCTGTTACCATCATAGTTTATATCGTTTAATGCGGCAAATCTTGCTAATTCAGTAAATAATCCATTATTGTTATCCAATGTAGCGTCATTAGTAAAAGTATTTAATACATCAAGTAATTTGGTTGGCGTATTAAATCCATTAGTATTTCTTCTGACCGCAAAAGATAAATTATCAGCATCTGTACCATTTGCAATATGATGATATGTTATTATTGATTTATTTGTTCCTTGAACAAACCCTAGACTATAAAACCCTTTTGCTTGGCTTTGCATCCCATTTGCAACACGGTTTGTTGGCTCATATATAGCACTTGGAATAGGAGCATTTCGTGGAGACCATACATTTAAATTCAAGACATTACCCCAAAAATCTGTTATTTGACCTCTATGAGTGTTAATATCTTGCCAAGCTCCTCCAGATATCGGTACTAATGCCCCGCCTGTTGTGGGCATAACAAATATTTTAACTCTATCAAGCCTGTTATATCCAACTTGGTCAAATGGCGCATCTGAATGTACATTCGGATGAAACCTTATTCTTGCTGGTTCGTTTACAAGTGGAGAAGTAGTATCAGAGCTAAATTTTACATTTTGAAGGATATAATATATTTCTATGTTATTTAGATCACCATTTTCTAAAATAATTTTATCTTTTATCTCAACAGGTAGTTTATCTATCAATGTATTAGATAATTTCATACTCAACGGAATATCTTCAGGGAATCCTAATGCTCTATCCGCAGGATCTGTTAATATTAATGGTATGGGATAATCGTTACGATTGTATACTGCACATTTAACATTTCTTATATTACCTGTAGCCAACCTAAACCCATCTTGATACAGCAACACATTAATATTTCTTTCCCAGAAATCAACATCTAAATCTATAGCAATCTCACCAACTGTAGTTATTAATTGGCCATCTAAATCTTTCTGTCGTAAAGACTGAACTAATGCATCTTTGGTTTTTGTGGTTGACTTTAATATCTTTGAGCCTTGAGCTTTAGAACTAAATAGTTTATTAATTTTTTCTGTAGCTACAATATTAACTCCACCTGAAGTTTTTAATAAAGGAGTAAATCCTATCTCTTTAGTTGTAGGATCTATAGATAATACTACCATTCTATCAATTGCATCAGGATGAGTGCCTTTGTCTATAACCTCCTGCTCAAATGTGTCCATACTTAAAAATACAGCATCACCACTATATTTTGCATTCTTTAGATTAGCTTGGTCTTCATCAGATAATACTAATGGTGAATAACCTGCAAAACTCTCTATTTTATTTTCTACTAGAACTGGTGTGGTGTTAGAAACAGCATCCACATCTCTAACTGTCATCTGAGTCATCTTATCATGGATAGAGTTTCTTTTGACTTGGTTATTATTGCTTCCAAAGGCCCAAGTAAATTTAAATCCTAAATAATTGCTCCATTTTCTAACATTATCATAATTCAATTCTCCTTGAATATCTAACCTCTGATTATCTCTACTGAATAGATATAATGCGCTTCTAAATCTCCAACCACCAATAGATTTAGCATCTTTCCTACCATTAAAATGATAATATGCTACATGAGTCTCAAGCATTTTAAAGATGTTACCCCCTATTTCTATATCAAATCCAGCTAAGGGCACTTCATATCTTGAGCCTTTACCTATCGTTTGGATTGTTTGACCTAGTTGGGGGTCAAAATTTCTTCTAAAAGTAACTACATCTAAATCTTCAACTAAAAAACGTTTGTTTTGAGGTAGATAGATATTAAACCTTGATTCAAATCTTTCTCGTAAATATTCTAGCCCAAATGTCCCTTGATGAATCTTTTTAGTGACGTTTTTTATTTTCCTAATATCCCAGAATCCATAAATCCCTAATATGGAATAATTGGTTAATTGTCTTCGAAAACCTACACCAAAATTCCCTTCTACACTAGATTTACTATCATGCATTAAAAACATATTTGTAAATAACAAACTACTCTTTGCCTCATACAGTGGTATTAACGTTCCATACCTGCCAATATGACGCTTATTTCCACCTTTATATTCAGCATCTATCCGAGGTGAATAACTATAACTTGTTAGGTATTGCAAAGATATTAACAATACTAAGATTCTTAAGAAATTAGATTTTGACATACTAAAATGTAATAGCATAAAGTATAATATTTTAGCATATTTGAAATTCAAGTGGAATATATCTTCATGTCTTTTATCCGATAATGATTATTTAGTATGATTCTGAGCATATATACTATATCTATATTAAAATTATATATTTAGTTACACTACAAATTGATTCTAAAATCATTAGTTTTAGAATCATCTTTTAATTCATCCATTGACAATTTATTTACCTTTCCTAAATCTTTAGTTAAAGATAAATCAAAAGTAATACCTACTCAATACAGTTCCTATAC
>JABSQI010000022.1 GCA_013215905.1 Legionellales bacterium
CAAATTTGTTGTTATCCTACCACTATTATAAATATTATATTACTACCATGAATATTTTAGTATTTGATATAGAAACAATACCTGACATAAAACTTGGGAAAAATATATATAATATTGATGGTATAGAAGACAATGAAGCCTTACAAGCTATACGAAAATTACATGCTCAAAAATACGGACATGACTTTCTACCTTTGTTTTTACATGAAATTGTTAGTATTTCTCTAGTACTTAAAACTAACTCTACTTTCAAAATATGGTCTTTAGGAGATCAAAAATCTAACGAACATGAATTATTAGAAAGGTTTTTTGAAGGAATAGAAAAATATACTCCAACCATTATTTCTTGGAATGGCACTAACTTTGATCTGCCAGTTATCCATTATAGGGCGCTAAAACATGGAATACCAGGATCAAGATATTGGGAATCTGGAAAACATGATCCAAATTTTAAATGGAACAATTATCTAAATAGATATCACGAAAGGCATACAGACATAATGGATACCATAGCTGGATTCTCACCAAAAGCTATCACATCATTAGAAAATACAGCTATCTTGCTCAATCTTCCAGGGAAAATGGGCATAGATGGCAGCAAAGTGTATGATATGCATTCTAGTGGAAATATCAAAGCAATAAGAGATTATTGTGAAGTTGATGTACTAAATACTTATCTAATTTTATTAAGGTTAGAACTTATTAGGAATAATTTAAGTAAAGAACAATATGATAATAAAATCCAAGAAACAAAAAATTTTCTAGCAAACAGTGATGAAAAACATTTTAGAAAATATCTAGATATATGGAATGACTAATATCTTTATATAATGCTAAATTTATTATTTCTATAAGATTTTTATCAGAAGAATATTTGATTAATTTGCCGTTACCTTTTAATTACTATAATTTTTATTAATAATGAGTTGGTATAAGAAATGTTGTTCTTATAGCTACATTAGAAATCTGCGCATTATTTAATTGGCCGCTCCTTATAGCATTGCTTTTTTTGAACCTTCTCCCAAAAGCAAGTTGATTAAAAGAAGAAATATTTTCACTTGTAATATCAAAATTAGAATTGCTTTTTCTCCATTCAAAAACAATGCGACGACTTTTTTTCTTCTGATTAGTTGGAGTTAGTAAGTTGATATTTGCTGAATATTTAATTCCTAAAATGCTTACACTCTCAGTTTTATTAATAGATGTTCCAGTAGAAAACCATATTTTCAAAATTACAGCTGTTTTCACTTTAAGGTTTTTCTCTACAAGTGCAATAGTTTCTTGCTTTACACTACCACAAGAACCATCACGATTTTTAGCAAGTAATCCATGAACATGGACATTTTCTAAGATAGGAATGTCTACACTCTTGGATGTTTTTGACTTTCTAACCTCTGATGCTTGAACAGTTATAATATTGCAACATAAAAACAGTACTGAGAACAAGAAAGAAACCCTAAAAACACACATTACTATAACCTTTTCTAATATTTATTGCTAGTAATCATAATAGTGCATCATGCATAATAAATATAGGTATTAAATTATTAAAGAGTATATACTCTTTCTGCTATCACAAATGTAAGGGTTTTATGTAAGTCTGTTTATGTAGTTATTTAAATCATAATATTGCAAGTGAGAATAACGATGGGTATTGCCAGCTAACATTAAATTAGAATATCCTCGAATTACTCAAAGAGTATTATCTATGCTTGTTAATACTCCCCATGTTTAAAGTCAGAATTGTTATACCGCTTTTAAGTGATGACACCATAATATACTTGTATAAATAATTCTAACGTTTATCCTTAAAAAAATTAGATAAAATATCAGAACAAGATTCTGAAAAAATATCTCTTTCAGCAGGTAAATCTCGATATGCACAGCACTCAATTTTAGATAATCCTTGTAATCTTTTCACCCTTGTATTATCTGTTGCCCCAAAAATAATTTGCGATAGCCTCGCTTGTTGAATTGCTCCTAGACACATGATACATGGTTCAAAAGTAACATACATAACTGCGCCAATAATCCGATAATTTCCTAAATTTCTTGCTGCATCACGAATTGCATTAATCTCAGCATGGCATGTTGGATCGCAAGAATCAATTGGACTATTCCACCCTCGACCAATAATTTTATCATCTTTAACTATAACTGCCCCAACAGGAACTTCATCTATTGACAAAGCATACTTAGCAAGAGCAAATGCTTCGCTCATCCAAGTCTCATGTTCATTATGGAAATTACTCATTCAATCCATCTTAACTACGTTCTTTAAAAATAATCCTAAACTGCACTCCAAATAAACCCAAATTTTTATGAAAATAGTTATTCAAATATTTCTTATAATCTTTTGATATAGTTTTAGTCCTAACGCCATGAATGATAATTATATGGGGATTTAAACTCCCCATATGAGCGAACTTTAACTTTGCTCGTCTCTTATTCTGTAAAGGAGGAGGATGTGCTGTAATAGCATCCATTAATAACTTATTTAACAAGGCAGTCGGTATTTTTTTTGATACTTGCTCATATGTCTTATGGACCAAATTCATAAGACCAGAAATATTCTTACCTACTAAAGCTGAAATTTGGTGTATTTGTAAAAATTTAGCATATTTTAACTGAAAGACTACATCTGCATTAAGTTGCTTTTTTTCTTCAACTCCTAATAAATCTATCTTATTTGCCACAACAATAATAGGTTTTCCAAGTTTTATAACATAACTGAGTAATTTCATATCTTGATCAACTATACCATCCATAGCATCTATTAAGCATACAACAATATCTGCTATTTCTACGCTCCTCAAAGACTGATAAATAGTTTGTTGTTCTATTGGATCTGAGACTTTCATCTTTTTTCTGATCCCAGCTGTATCAATCAAAGTAAATTTTCGTCCTTTATGGTTATAAGGAATAGAAATACTACTTAAAGTTGTACCAGGAATATCAGATATAATTGCTCTTTCATTGCCTAAAAGTCTATTTACTAGAGTTGATTTCCCAACATTTGGTCTACCTAAAATAGCTATTTTAATTAAATCATCTGATTCTTCTCCATCTTTTAATTGGTCTATAAAACTAAATTCTCCTATTATATTAGCTAATTCACGAAGAGCACCAGCATCTAATTTATGCAAAAACCATATATCTTTTATTCCTACAGAATAAAACTCTGAGAGATCACTAACCTCATTAGCATGATTTACTACTAAAACAATATGAGTATCTTCTTTGTGCAACATTTTTAAGATCCTAAGATCATCGTAGGTAACACCAACATTTGCATCTAGAACAAAAAAGACAATATCAGACTCTGCCAGAGCAGCCTGTACTTGAGTAAAAATTAATTTGTCAAATTCTGTTGATGATTTAAAGGATATCCCACCGGTATCAATAAGTATAAAAGATTTTTCACTTAATGAAAAAGTACCATACATACGATCCCGTGTTGGAATAGTACTATTAAATTTCTTGCCTGAAGTTAATAGGTTAAAAATGGAGGACTTACCTACCCCTGATCTACCAATTAAAGATATTATCGGTCTCATGATAATATATCTATTTTTTAATATCGAATGCAGTTATATAGCCGTTGTTTGTCTTCACAAAAACAGTATTATTATGCACTATAGGAGGAGCAACTATTCCAGTTCTATGAACCTTTACACGCCCTAACAACTTACCACTGGCATTAGACATAATATGCAAATATCCCTGACTATCACCGACAAAAATGAGCCCTCTATAAATAACAGGGCTTGTTAAACCTCTATATTTTAAGCTTTCTTGTCTCCAGACAAGTCTACCTCCTGTTCTTCTATACAGATATGTTATTCCATCATTATCAGTAATAACAACTGACGCTCTATCTACATCAAGTCCTGAATAAGAAGAAACTTTTTTCTGCCAGTTTACAGAATAAGACACCATATCAATAGACATCAGATTACTATTTATACCAGCAACATATAAATCAGAATGATAAACTTTAGGATCAATATCTACATCTACCATTAAATTATCTAGAATATGGGTCATATTACTAGTAACTAATTTTTTCCATAAAAGCTCGCCAGTATCAAAAGAAAGTGCAGCAACATAACCACTAGCAAAACCTACAAACACTTTATCATTTTTCACAATCGGAGCGCTACCAACCCTCATAGTTAACTGAGGAGCCTTCTCATCTTTATACTCCCAAACAAACTTGCCAGACTGAGCATCAAATGCTTTTACAACACCATCAACTGTTTTAACAATAATTTTATTCTTTGCTAAAATCGGCTTTGAAATTACTTCATTAGATAATTCAGCCTCCCATAAATATTCTCCTGACTTTCGATCAAAAACAAAGAGCTTGCCTTTTGATGTACCCATCATGATAAATTTAGAACTAATACCAATATCACTACTAAATAAATGCCTATGATTCTTACTCCAAACTACCTTACCGTTTTGTGAATCAATAGCCTTTAACTTACCATTATAGTCTGCACAATAAAGAATCCCGTCATATAAACGAGGAGTCAAACGCAAATATCTATCCCACGTCCCGGCTCCAATATCACGATTCCATTTATATGCTAATTTAACCGTCTCTTGTATTTCAACTAAAGGGGTAGGCTTTCGCACTTTTTTTGACGAACACCCAAACAAAACTAAGGCTATACCAGTAAGGAGACTAATAAAAAAGATTTTCTTAAAATTATTATTCATATTAATCTTTTGGAATATATTTGGATATAAATTGTAATTTATTTTCTACAATAGAATTAGATCTTGGAAATCTAGCTCTTTGTTTCTCTAAAGCAATATTATACTCTTTTTGAGCATTGTTATAATCATTATTATGCAGATATAAATCTCCATTTAATTCATGTGCAAAAAATTCAAAGTCAGTTTTATATAATTTTAAGGCTATACTCTTTGCTTCTTCGAATTTTCCCTCTGAGAAATATATTCTTGCAAGCCTGAGTATAGCTATCTCTTGCAAAGTTTTTTGCTTAGTCTTCTCAATAACTTGTAATAAATAATTTTCAGCCTCAGAATATCGATTATTATTTAATAAATCTTTTGCCAACAACATTCTAACAAAATTAGTATATACACTATTTGGATAATCGGATAATAACTGCCCAGATATTGCTTGAAAATCAGCATCATTCCCATCAGAAAAGGCCATAAATGCTCTAGTGTACAAGCTTGAAGATTTTTCTAAAATAGCATCTTGTCTGCTGTACCAAGTTTTATAGGCGTATGCAGAACCAAATATTACTAATAAACCATAGAATACATAATTCCCATACAAAGACCACCAATTTTTAAGACGAGCTATTTGTTCTTCTTCTGTACTATATTCCATACTTTTACCTAAGTTAAATTATTATGTAAAAATCTGTCAAATTCTTGCATAGTATACATCGTTTGAGGTTTATCAGCATTAAGAATTTTTGCAGATATTGATTCTTTTTTGAACTCTTTGTCTGTGATAACCACAGCAATGTTCGCATTATGCTTATCTGCTTCTTTAAATTGTTTTTTTAAATTTCCGGAACCAGTATATATAAGAATATTTCTATCAGGATATTTATTTCTTATATCTTCCGCAATTTGCATAGCTTTAGCCCTAATAGCACAATCATTTTCTGAAATAATAAACACATCGGCTTTTCTGTTATGATTAAAATCACCTAATTGGATAAGAGACACCAATCTATCCATCCCTATAGCAAAACCAACACCATAACACTCATGCCCCCCGAGTAAACTAACCAATTTATCATATCTTCCACCAGCGCAAACTTCGCTTTTGGCTCCCAAACTATCAGTAACCCATTCAAAAACCGTATCATTATAATAATCCAACCCTCTAACAAGAGATGATTGAACATTATAGTTAATACCTAAGGTATCTAGCATTTGAGTTAATAATGCAAAATGATTTTTAGAGTTTTCATCCAAATAATCATGAATGTTAGGAGCCTGAATAATAATTTTCTCTAAGTCAGGATTTTTTGAATCTAATATTCTAAGTGGATTTGTTTCAAGTTTATGTAAACTATCTTTATCAAGAGTATTAATATTTTTCTTAAAATAAGAGACTAAATCTTTTTTATATAATTCTCTAGATTCAATATTACCGATTGTATTAATATTTAAAGATAATTTATCGTCAATCCCAAGCAGTCTCCACAAACGACTACAAAATAAAATTAATTCAACTTCAATATCAACTGAATTTACCCCAAATACCTCTAAGCCGAATTGCTCAAACTGTCTATATCTTCCTTGCTGAGGTCTTTCATGCCTAAACATAGGCCCCATATACCAAAATTTACGTCGCTGATTATACAACAAACCATGCTGTATTCCTGCTCTAACGCAGACTGCCGTTCCTTCAGGGCGCATAGAAAGGGAGTCCCCGTTACGATCTTCAAAGGTATACATTTCTTTTTCGACAATATCTGTAGTATCCCCAATTGATCTTTTAAATAATGCTGTTTTCTCTAATATAGGAAATTTAATATAGTCATACCCGTACTTTGTGGATAAATCCTTTAAGATCGTTTCGAGATATGACCAATATACTGCATCCTGTGAATGAATATCCCGCATCCCTCTGATAGACTGAATATTTTTTTGCAACTGAAAAACCTTTAAATATAAATTAATTAAGAAACACTTTCTTATGTATCAGCTTCGTTATTGAATTCTACTTCTGTAGTTAAAAATTTATTATCACTTATTTCATAGTAAAACTTATTGTGCCACCATACTCCAACTATAAGAGTCAATAAAATAAAAAAGGATAATGTAATAAATTTTATATGTCTATTAAAAAAATTAATTATTTTATTAGATTTATTTTCAACTATACCATCTATTCCTGATCTAGTAACTATTAAATGACTATTTGCAATTATTGTCCCATTCGAACCAACGATCTCAGAATACTCATGAACTAGTTCCTCTGCAGGTAACTCTAGAAGTCTTGCATAAGATCTTAAATATCCTCGTTTAAAAACATCCCTATTAGAAATAGAGTAATTATTAGATTCTAAGTAGATAATAACAGATTTGGTCAAATTAAGTTTAGCAGCAACATCCTCAATTGTTAGATTAGCACTTTCTCTGGCCTGCTTTAACCTGGTTCCAAGCATTAATATTTCTTCTAGAGCTGTATTTTCCTTCATAATCAAAACTCATATTTTATTAAATAACTTATTTAACTAATGTAGCTACACTAATCAGTTCTTCACATAATATTATAATTATGCCAATAATTAAAGTAAAAGAATATCCTGCATGAAGTGATGTAGATTCTAACAATCATAGAATCTTGCATAATTAATCATTCATAAAACGAGGTGTTCTAAGATTAGTCCCTTTTTTTACAATATCTCCTACAAGTTGACCACATGCTGCTGAAACATCGTCACCTCTAGTTTCTCTTATAGTCGTGGGTATATTCTTATTCAACAAAAAATTTCTAAATTCTATTATTCTAGCTCTGGGAGAAGATTGATATATTGCGCCTTGGAAAAAATTAAAAGGTATTAAATTAATCTTTGCTGGCACATTATTAATTAGTTTAACTAATCTTTTTGCATCTTCAATTGAATCATTAATGCCATCTAGCATTAAATACGCAAATGTTATTTTCCTTTTACTTCCTTCAGGAAAATAGTTCCGACAAACTTTCATTAAATCTTCCAAGGGATATTTCTTGTTAATAGGAATTAGTTTTGATCTAAGCGCATTAGTTGTAGCATGAAGTGAAATAGTTAGGGACACTTGGCTTTTTCTTGATAGTTCTAACAATCTTGGTAAAATTCCAACAGTACTAACTGTAACCCTATATTTTGATAGACCGTAAGCATCATCATGTAACATTATATTAGTAGCGGGAAGAACATTATCAAAATTTAATAAAGGCTCACCCATCCCCATCATAACAACATTTGTTATCTTGCTAATTTTAGTTCCAAGATATTTCAACCTATTTTTAGCAAAATATAATTGCCCAATAATTTCAGATACTTGTAAATTTCTATTAAACCCCCCCACTGCGGTTTGGCAGAATCCACAATTAACAGCACAACCAGCTTGAGAAGAAACACACAAAGTACCTCTATTATCTGCAGGTATAAAAACCGTCTCTATGCTATTCCCACAGGTTAACTTTAACACCCACCTAATAGTGCCATCTGTGGATTTTATTTCACTTTGAATACTAAAAGAGGTAAAGATAAATTTTTCTTGTAAACTATTACGCAAAGGTAAGCTCAGATCACTCATTTTTGAAAAATCTGAGCACCCCAAATTATGAGTCCATTTAAATATTTGTCTCGCTCTATACGGTTTCTCACCGTATTTTTGCATTAGTAATTCCAGATCTGAAATACTAAAACCGAGAATACTTTCCTTTGTCATCAACTGAATCTATAACGATATAATTTCGTTACTAGTAAAGAAGAATTCTATTTCTATCTTTGCATTCTCTGGGCTATCTGATCCATGCACCGCATTAGCATCTATATTTTCTGCAAAATCTGCTCTAATTGTGCCAGGAAGAGCGTTTTTCGGATCAGTATCTCCCATGATTTCTCTGTTCTTCTTTATAGCGTTATCACCAGCTAAAACCTGAACCATGACAGGACCAGACGTCATAAAAGATACTAAATCATGAAAGAATGGTCTATCTTTATGAATGCCATAAAATTTTTCAGCTTCATCTTTAGTCAAATGTTTAATTTTAGCTGCAACAATGTTTAACCCATTTGACTCGAATCTAGATAAAATTTCACCCACATGTTTTTTTGCAAAAGCATCAGGCTTGATTATTGATAATGTTTTTTCCATTAGCTAACCTTCTATGTAATTAAAAAAGTATATTATACTAAGATTTTAGTCAAAAATTAACAACAAAATAGTATAATATTAGAACAATTTCACTTATTTAATATATAGAAATTTCAGATATAAACTTTAAAGATATTAGGTTATTTACTATGTATTTAAAATTCTTTAAAGTTCCTCAACAAAAACTGTTGTGCCTCGGTCACCTTTATTTGGAAGATCTATAAAGTTCTTATGCAACCACTTCGCATCTTCAACAAATAATCTTACACATCCATGACTTGCTCTATATCCTGGAACATCTGGTGAACCATGAAAAGCATACCCGCCATGAAAGAACATACAATAAGGCATTGGTGCTCCACCTCGACCTATAGGATATTTACTAGATTTACACTTAGGACCACGCTTCGTATACATATTGAATTTACCAACTGCTGTTTTACAACTTCTCCCAACATCAGGACAATAATTCTTCCCGGAAGAAATAGGTCCCCAAGCAATCAGTTTTCCTCTTTCATTATAAGCTCCCCAAGCAAGTTCAGTTTGATTAACAACTAAAAATTCATCATTTAGATCATTCTCAATATACTTCTCAAGCGGGGCTATATCTAATATTTCTAAGGAGCTCAAATTTTTTGGTACGGCGATTTTCATTTTAGGCTTTAACTTAACATTCATCCTATTTAATTTTTTAACAATAAGCCTTTCATCAGCATCAGGAAATAAAGTTCTCCAACTTTCTCCTTTCTCTACTTTATGACAATAATATCCATCCTGGTTACAGTATTTTTCCCCAAATCTTTTTACTGAATTAGCTACGGAAGAATTTAATACTAATAATACTGTAAAGATAACAATACATTTTACTTTCATATACTTATCAAACTATAAAAAAACACCCATTAAGGTAATAATAGACCATATTGGTTAATATTTCATCTATAATGTTTTAATAATAGATATTGGAGAACTAAGTGATTGTTTTATATGGTAAAGCTATCCCCACAACCACACATCATTTTAATATTGTCATTTTGATAAACAAATTTCTTTGCAAGGCCTTGAGTATGATAATCTACATTTGTTCCAGTAATCATAGGGATAACATCCTGATTAATAAATATATTAATCTCATCTTGAGTTAATTTATAATCATTATCTAAAGAAGAAATAACCGGTTCTATAAAAAACATATATCCCGTACACCCAGCTTTTCTTATTCCTATACGAATTCCTATTGCATCTTTGCAATTAGATAATATAGTTTTAAATTGAAGTAAAGCTTTAACAGATACGGTTACAGGCTTATCCATAAAACCTCCTTAGGTAATTTAATTTATTATAATATTAGGTTTTTTCTAAGTATTTTGTCAATACTGAATATAATGTCTCTTCAACTTGAATAGCACAGTGTAACTTCAAATCAATGATTTCTAAAGATTTAGATATATCAAAATAATTTATTTCTCTTGCGTATTTAACAGGTTTCCCTAAAACTAATTTAACGCACATTTCACAGCAAGCAATTAACACTGGACAACCATTCACTAAATATCTCGCATCCTCGATAATACTTGAATGATTAATTTTTAAATATAATTTTACAAAAGTAGTATTCAATGCACTAGAAACTTGTGTTTCATATACATCACTATCAGCAGGCATACTACCAAAATATTTCGGGTCATCAAATAATGTTAATATTTTTTTACTATACTCCATTTATACCCCAACCAGAGATTTTTCTTAACCTTAAAACCTGCTGTTTTAAA
This sequence comes from Legionellales bacterium, assembly GCA_013215905.1. The sequence goes on from JABSQI010000022.1 coordinate 10,644, forward strand.
ATTTCAACAGCTCTATGGATATCACTAAAGCTAGTAAATCTTCCTATAGAAATTCTTATTGATCTCCTATCAGCATCTTCTTTACAACCTAATGCTCTCAATACATAAGAACCTTCTTGACTAGATGTAGCACAAGCTGATGTTGTTGATATCGCTAATTCTCTAAGTGAACATAATAACGACTCAATATCAATCCCATCTACAGAAATATTAATATTATTTGGCACCCTATTCTTTACACATCCATGGATAACGATTCCATCAATATTTAGCAACTCCTTCAATAGTAGCTCATACATTTCTTGTGTCTTAACACTATCTTTTTGTAACTCTAGTTTTGCTATTTCAAATGCCTTGCCCATTCCCACAATTAACCCAGTTGGTAATGTTCCAGATCTAAAAGAAGATTGCTGCCCCCCACCATGGACACATTCTTCTAATCTAACTCTTGGAGATTTTCTAACATATAATGCTCCTATCCCCATTGGTCCGTAAGCTTTATGGGAAGAAAAAGACATCAAACCAACCTTCATCTTCTTTACATCTATAGCTAATTTACCAATACTTTGAGCGGCATCCACATGAAAAATTATTCCTTTTTTTTCTGCTAAATCTCCTATTTCCTCAATTGGTTGAATCACACCAATCTCATTATTAACATGCATAATAGAAATTAAAATAGTTTGTTCATTTATAGCTTCTTTAATATCTTGTACATCTATTAAGCCGTCCTTATTGGGTTTAAGGACTGTTACCGAAAATCCATGTTCATCAACCAACCATTGAATAGGCTCCAACACAGCCTTATGTTCTATAGCTGAGGTAATAATATGTTTACCTTTTCTACTATAAAAATTACTAGCTCCTTTAATAGCTAAATTATTAGATTCTGTCGCACCAGAAGTAAATACTATCTCTTCAGGATGAGAATTAATACAGCCAGCAATTTGCGACTGCGCTGCTTTTATAGCATACATAGAATTTTTACCGTAAAAATGCTGAGAATGTGGGTTACCAAATGTTAAATCTGAAAAATACGGTATCATAACTTCTGAGACCCTATTATCCATAGGTGTAGAAGACATATAATCTAGATATATTGGTGTGTTACTATTCATATTCATCTATAGACTTTAAAATACCTCGTAAAATATTCAACTCAGATTTTTCAATACTTGCCCTATTAAATAGTCGTCTGAGTTTTAGCATCAATTTTTTTGGTTCACTAGAATGAAAAAATCTAATTTTTTTTAAAACCTTCTCCAAGTGTAAATAAAATAAATTCATTTCGTGATATTCTGCTAATAATCCAGACTGACTAATATTTTTTGATAAATTAATTTGCTGGCTTGCCATTCTAATATCATAGCAAATAATCTGAACAGCCATAGCTAAATTTAACACCCCATAATTCTCATTAGTTGGAATATAAACATGTTTACTACAACACATTAATTCTTCATTAGTCAAACCTATCCGTTCTGAACCAAATAGGATTGCTATTTTTTTTTGTATGTTTTCTACACAAAACTCTCCACACTCTCTAGAGTTCAATTTAGGTAGAGATACACACCTGGACCTAGCACTTGTTCCTATTACAATCTCAACCCCTTCAAGTGCTTTGGCAAGAGTCTCTACTACTTTAATATTTTGTAATACATTAACAGCGTTTGCTGCCATTGCAACAATATCAGGATGTTCATAATGCTTTGGAGACACTAATATTAAATTATCTATTCCCATAACTTCCATAGCACGCACAGCAGAACCTATGTTCCCAGGGTGTGAAGGTTTAACCAAAATTATTTGAATATTTGATAACATTTACCTAGAAGTATTAATATGAATTGAGACATTTCTTCATTAGGCTGTTATAATAACACATAATTTTATTGTTCTATAATATTAAGTATGAGTGGTCTTCTAAATATTGGCGCTAATGCAGCAATTCAAGCAGGTAAAATAATCCTTAGGGGGTTTAGTCAACTTGATAAAATAAATGTGTTTGAAAAATCTACTAATGACTTTGTTTCAGACATAGATCATAAATCTGAATCAATTATAATCTCTACAATAGAGAAAGCCTATCCAAACCACTCTATAATATCTGAAGAAGCAGGAGTAAATATTCGAGATGAAATAACATGGATTATTGATCCACTTGATGGCACAAATAACTTTATCCATGGTTTTCCTCACTTTTCTGTCTCAATTGCGGTAAAAATTAGAGATTTTATCGAACATGCCATAGTATATGATCCAATTAACAATCATTTATATACTGCAACTAGAGGACAAGGGGCGCAATTAAATAACAAAAGAATTCGTATATCAAATAAAAACAAACTTATTCAATGCTTAGTTGCAACTGAATGTCCATTTCATACAGAAGATATGATCGAACAGCATCTTAAATCATCAAAAATAATGATGGGTAAAACTGCTGGATTAAGAAGAACTGGCTCTGCAGCGCTCAACTTAGCATATGTAGCATCAGGTAAACTAGATGGTTTTTGGCAGTCTGGAATTAAAATTTGGGATATGGCAGCAGGAGTTTTATTAGTAAAAGAAGCTGGCGGAACTGTTTATGATTTTCAGCGTACAAGTAATTATCTAGAATCTAATCAAATAATAGCAGCAAGTATCAAGATTGCTGATGAGATCTTCCACATAGTTAATAATTAGGGTCTATCATCATATACTGCTTTTGCCTTCGGCATCATATCAGCGCGAGATAACCCTAAAGTTATAGCCAAAGTACCAGCCACATAAATAGAAGAATATGTCCCAAATACAACCCCTAAAATCATTGCAAGAGAAAAACCTTTAAGTGTCTCACCCCCATAAATATACAAGGCTACAACAACAATTAAAGTAAGAACTGAAGTAATTATTGTTCTAGACAATGTTTGATTAATTGACAAATTCATAATTTCACTAGGTTTCTTTTTACGGTATTTCTTAAAGTTCTCTCTAACCCTGTCAAATACAACAATTGTATCATTTAAGGAATATCCTATAACAGCTAGTAATGCTGCGAGTGTCTTTAAATCAAATTCTATCTGATAAAAAGAAAAAATACCTAAGATTACAGCTGGATCATGTGCTAAAGCAATGGCTGAACATATAGCCAGTCTATACTCAAATCTCATAGCAATGTAAATCA
>JABSQI010000220.1 GCA_013215905.1 Legionellales bacterium
GAATCTCGTATGAATGGTGTAAAACAAATCGTTTATGCTAGTAGCAGTAGTGTTTACGGATTGAACGAGAAAATCCCTTTTTCCGAAAAGGATACTATTGAAACGTGTATTAGCCCCTATGCTACAAGTAAACATGCAATGGAACTCTATGCACAAACTAATCATCACTTATATAAATTAAAAATGATAGGTTTGAGGTTTTTTACAGTATATGGACCTAGAGGGAGACCAGATATGGCACCCTATAAATTTTTAAAGGCGATCAGTGAAGGAACAACTTTTCTAAAATATGGTGATGGTACATCATCAAGAGATTATACATATATAGATGATATAGTAGACGGAATAGTGTCGGCTTTGGATAATAAAAAAAATGTGAAATGTGAAATTTATAATTTAGGAAATAGTAATTCGATTACCTTAAATGATTTTATAGCCTTGTGTGAAAAAGTAGTGGGAAAGAAAGCCAAATATAAACAATTAAAAAATCAATTAGGTGATATACTGCATACCTGCGCAGATATAAGTAAAGCAAAAAAATATTTAGAGTATGAACCGAAAATGAAGTTGGAGGTGGGATTAAGAATGTGTATACAATAAAATCTATTTTATATTTCTAAAATTTCTTTCCAATCTTTGGACCGTTGGTTCCATGTCCAATTTTTGAGCACAATTTCTCTTATTTTCTGTGAAAAAACTTTGATAATATTTCTATTTTTTTCCAAATGTAACAAACAATTCACTATTTTTTCACTGCAATCATTTACTTCTTGAGCGGTTAATGCAAGCGCCTTCGGCGTATCAAAAAAAAATCCATTTATTCCATCCGTAATTAATTCTTCCATACATCCTATTCTAGTTCCTATTGCCATCGCTCCTGAGGCTACTGCTTCAAAAACAGTATTAGGAGTTCCCGTTGCAAGCCCTGTATGTATTATAATATCTATTTTGTTATAATACTCAGAATTCATTTTATCAAATGGGATAGCGGTTTTATAAGTTTTTCGGTTTATTAAGAAACTAAAATTTTTATTATTATTTAATTTTTCCATTATTTTTTCCATAATGTGAAAACCATGCTGATCTCCCTTTTTTGTGTAAGGTTGTCCACACCACCCTACCACAATAGGTCTATTTAAGGGAAATTTTCGATTAATAGGGAAAAACAAAGTTTCGTCCACGCCATTATAACATTTATACAACTTATTTTCCGAAATGCCATTTTTTTTTAAATTATCATAAATGAATGGTGACACACAAACTATTTTACGAAATCGATTAATTTTATTCAATCTCAATTTTACATCATCTTTGAGTTCAAAATTATGACTAGCCACTGTGGTAGACGAATTAAATTTGGATAAATGACTAAGAAAATATGAAAATGAATGTATATGATGATATTTGTTTACATCATATTTTTCATTAGGACAAACAACATCAAATTTAATATCGTCAGATTCTAAATGTTTTTTTAAAGCGTGGGCTTTATGGCTCCACGCCCAATTAGGCACATCCACAATTAATAAAATGTACTTCATTTGTCTTTTAACTTTTTTATTTTTAACAAACGTTCAGTTAAAATTATAATAGTAAAATTATTTTCGTTAATTAAGTTTTTTAAGTTTTTCATAAATAAAATGTTAGATTTTGTCCCATTAAAAGATATTAAAAGTATTCCATTTTTTATTAATTTGTGTTCACAATTAGTCAAAAACCTTTTAATATCCGTATACATTTCATTACTATGGGACCATTCTAATAATTTACAATTATGATGGTTTTCAAGTGGTTCTCCTACTAAGTGCTTTGAAAAAATTTGTTCAAAGGACCCTCTTGAGTGTATGATATAAACACTGTTATCATCAATCCCTTTAAAACCAGTTTCTTCGAAATTACCATAGTCAATATCTATTTTTTTTTCTTGGGCATATAAATAACATAAATTTACATAATTTTTCCCCATCCCCTTGATAGAATCTAATTTTGCATCATATCCTTTTATTTTAAACCCTTTGGTTCTACAGATTTCTAAGAAATCACCGGGGCCGGGGCCTAAATCGACCACATAGTATTCTTTATATTTCGTATTATTGAGTTCTGGTAGGTGGGTTTTTATGTACCGATTTAACTGGACTGCTCTTACTTTCATATTAAGTTTATCTGATAAGAGGATTCCATTGATCAATTTAGTTTTCTTTAGGTTTTGTATTCTTTGGGCATTGTCTGGATGTTTTAACTTCGTTTCCTTTAGGTTTTGTAGAAGTTGAATCTCTATATGTTTCAATACTCTTTCGGCATAATGTTCCTGGGTATATTCTTTGCAAAATAATATACCTTTTTGCTTTTTTTCTTCTAATTTGTCCGGATGTTCTAAATAATAATCTAATTTGGTAATAATTTCGTCGGTGCTCATTTTATCGTTTATGTCAATTAGAAAATCGTAATCATCAGCGGTATCGTCGGGTTTGTCGGCACACAAAACCGTTTGACACATTGGGACTTCCACATATTTACCCAATCGGTATTTAAATTTAGAAGAGCAGGATAATACAATTTTAGATTTGGCGATGGTTTTGGCATAGTCTATTAAATATTTATCGGTATGAGCATCTTTCAACCTATACCCCGGGTGGGAGTGGATATGACATTTATATTTTTTTTTTAAGATTGGCATTAGTTTCAAAAATTTGTCACGTAGAGGGTAAATTTTTTTGGATAAAACGCCGATTAATGTAATGTCATATTCTTTTTTAAGATTGTAGTTTCTAAAAATTGTCTTTTCCGCACAATGTCCCACATACACAAATTTCACCTTTGGTATATTCTTTTTTAGATATTGTTCATAATTATTCATATGGTGGCAGATCACCAATTGGGCCCCGCTTTCTCGTATCTCTTTTAAAGTCAATTCGATGTTATACATTTCGTTATATCGGAGACATTTGAGGGGTTTTATATTTTTAAAATCTTTAAGTTCTAACGGTTTGTAGGCAATTACCGCATCATATTTATCTTTCTTGTCCAGATTTTGTTGGACGGTTAAGGTGTTGTCATAGCCTTTCCATCCCCGGCCCCAGATGGCGACACTTGTTTTTTTAGAAAGAGCGTTTATTCCATGAAAACGAACTCGAGACATTTTTGTGTTGTATAGTGTTTTGTTCACCAAAAATAAGAGTTTCATTTCTTAGTGGTACAAATTTATTATAATAATTTTTTAAATTTTTTACATACAGTAATTCCATGCCGCACAGGGAAATTTTTTGAATGTTTAGTTTGATCGTTGAAATACTGTACCTAAATCTTTATAAAATGTTTACCATTGGCTATCCATTTTCTTTTTTAATATGCAAATATCATCGCTTTCGGCGGACACGCGCTGCGCGTTTCCATAACAACGGCCCTTAAGGGGATCCGCAAAGCCTTCGGCGGACGCGCGCAGCGTGAATAAAGTTAGAGAACGGTGGTTAGTTTCGCTCATGTTGCCGTCGAGACTATCCATTGTAGGTACACAAAAACCTATTGTGTTTAACTAATATTTTAGTTTTCTTTATAAATAATGCATAATCGGTATGTAATTTGGTCGACTGTTTTATTGGTAGTTCTTTTGATTGTTGTTTATTTGTATAAAACGGTTTGGTT
>JABSQI010000221.1 GCA_013215905.1 Legionellales bacterium
GGAAGTCATTATACAGAGTTTGAAAGAACGATTTTAAGTTTTATAAGTTTACATTTATTGTTAGATGGATCTGATGCATCTTATACTAGATTTACTAGTCAACAAAAACAAGATGTTAAATTAAAAAAGAAAGAATTTTCTGAATTACATAACTTTGCAAAATCGGTTGTAGGAAAATCTCAAGATAGAATTAATCTATTAGAAACGGCATTATTGTTGGGAGATATGGGCAAAACTCCTCTAGCAATAGAAAAGGCTAAGAAGAAATGTAGTATTGGTGAGAAAGATCATGATATATTCTTGGCTCAATGTTTAAATAAGTGCCCAGGAATTTTCCCATCTTATATGAAATTATCCAAACATAATAGAAATAAAATAAAGAGGATGGAAGGAATTATTCATTTAGGGCATGTCACTCATTTAGAAAATGGGGCTAGGTTATTTGCAAAGTTGAAAAAAGCAAAAGTTTTATTACAAGATAAAGAAGCCTTTAATATATTTTATCTAGCACATATATGTGATGTTGCTGGGGCATTAGGGCATGTAAATAATCAAGGTTCAATAGTATATAACTCAAACACCTATCAAATCATTAATAGTGTGTATAAATCAGTTGAAATGTTAGCAACTACTTCGGAAACTGAGGCTCTACTGCATTATCTAAAATTTAGGGCTAATTTATTAGGGATAGAAATACGTGGTGATGAAGACTACGTTAAGACTCGTATAGGAACAATGTTAAGACTTGTTGGAGTAGAGCAAGGTAAATATATTGAACAATCTTGGAGTAAGCTATCTATTGAAAATCAAATGTTGTTGACAGCAGAATTTCATCCTCTGCAAAATTTTCCCGGAGAAACACCAACATATATACCTGCAGTATTAAACAATTTGATGAATAAATATAAATCTAAAGAAGAAGGTTTAAATATTGTTATTAATAATGGTATTCCTTTGATAATAAATATTTTAAATCAGTATAAAAAAGGCCAAGCAAACATCCCATTTAACGAAAATTTAACGTTAAATTTCAATTATGTTGCTAAGCAAATAAAAAATGTTTCTCATATAGATCAAAATACAAATTCTACTATAAGAAATAATGGCATTGTGGAGTTGTTAATATAGATTAAATTTAGTAATTCCATGAAATATAATTTAGCACTTCTTCCAAAGTCTCAAGAAGTAGAAGAACAATTTATTTATTTAGCAGAAGAAATATGTCTATCAAGAAAAATATTTCCAAATTATTTACTTAAGAAAAAATTAAGTCTTCCACATATATCCGTTTTTCAGTTTGATATAACTAAATCTGATAATAATAATGATTTATTAAATTCAGTCAGTAGTATATATAATGAAGCTTTTGAAAATACATTATCCAAGTATAATGTAAATGATATTTGTTGTACCTTATCTAATAAAATTAATTATAAATATAGTAATTCAGGAGTTTTTGCTGGGCTTATTTGGGCAGAGTTGCTTTTGAATAACAACAAAATATTACAATATTTTCATAATAATATATTAGGAAAATTAATGTCCTTGGATATATCTCCTATTAATACAAAAAATGGTGCCTATATCCCTCATATAACATTATTTAATTTTTCTAGAAATCAATTAAAAAAAACTATTTTCACTGATCCTATTCCTAAAAAATACAAATTATTGCATAGTGAATTTTCATTATGTCCTGTGTTGGGAGAAGCTAATAATAATTGGGAGTTAATTGTGATTAGGAAAAATATATAGAATCATATAAATTAATTACTATATGATGTTAGTTTTAAATCAGAAGTTATTAATTATTTTTATTCCTATTGATAAAAAAATTGTTAGATGCCAGAACATATTGAAAAATATTTTGGATATTGATTGCAAGAATATACAAAATATCAAAATTTTAGTCTTACGAGTCGTGAAATTGCATTAACTCCTCTTGAGGAAGACGTTAAATTAGTGAATTTGTTATTTAAGTATGAGCTATCTATTGCTGATAGATTTTCAAAATGGCAAAGAAGTATAATAACACTAGATGCTATGATTTATCGTACCTATAAATGGTTCAAAAAGAAATCAAGATATTGAGCTGATAGTTGGCTTTAGTAGGTCTTTAATGAAATGGTATGTATAAATTAAGCTCAAGGCTCAATATTAAATTGAATGGCATAATTTAAATTCACAATAATTAGCTAAGCTTTTTAAGATATTATTCGAATAAACAATCACATATATTGAATTATACTAATCATTCTCTATTTTATGGTGGTATTTAAGCTAGATTTTTTAGGTTAAGAATCTTTTATGTATATATTCTAATATTAGTATTTAAAATAGCCAATTGTGAACAAAAAATTAAAAATAGCCCGTTAGGAAACGGGTATGAATTATAATTATAGTTAGATGACTATTCTTGAAATATAAATAGCAGGAATTGCAATGTATATATGTGGATCTCGTTTTTCATAAGATTAACTATTGCTCTTTGATCGATAAATAAAAAGATTTAATTTGTAATGGACTATAAAAAAATATTTAACAAAATATCTGTGGGAAATAAAGCTAGAGAGGAGTCAGGTTTTGCCCCTGCTTTTATAAATAGTAGTTTAGAAATATCTGATAAATTTGGTACTGGTCTATCTTTTCGCGATGGAAATCCTCCAATCCCATTTGGACAATTTAAACCAATGTCATTAAAAACTAAAACTGCATCTATGGGTGTCGTACCTATGATGACCGCGCGCAAAATAGTTATAGATCGAGATTTACATAGAGCTGGTTCTAAAGATGTACCTGATAAGTATAAAGACATAAAATCACCAAAGCTCAATTTGAGGCCATCCCAGAATAAAGGATCTCTTAGATTATTATTCTCAGATCCTCATATTGAAATAACCGAGATCAATGATAAAGGTGAATTATTTTATCGTATGAGGGATGTTATTGAGAAAGATTGCCACAATCCTGATGCTGCTAAGAATACTGTATATAAAATAAATCTCAAAAAACCAATGGATCCCCCACCTTTAACTAGTAAACAAAAAGATGCTTTAAGGAATACCTTTAGAGGAAATTTGGAATTGGCAGCGCCTCCTAGAGAGTGGTTAGATAAATTAATCGAATTTAACGCACTAGATTTGGATAAAGAATATCATACTTTCTATCAGAAAGAGAGAGGGCAAGATTTTCAAAAAGAAATGGTTGTCGGGAATCCTCCTTTTTCAGGAGATGCAGATATGTTTTCAGTTTCTATTCCTATTCACTTAGCGAAGACGCCACTTAATAAAAGTCAATTTATTGAATCACCAGAGGATATTGAGAAATTTTTCAATAAAATTAATAAAATTAGAGAGATTATTAAACCACGGATGCAACAGAAAGAGCTTGCCAAGAAGACTAATAAAATACTAAATCGGCATAAAAGAAAAAATCAGGAGGCTTTCATCTATGACGAATCACAGTTTGGTAGATTAAGTTTTTTTGTAGAAATGCATATGCCTAGTGAAACTGTATTAAAGATTATTGATGATTTAGAGGTGTTTTTAAGAACAGATAATTTGTCAGGTTTGGCAACTCAATATGAATTTATAGTTGGTGCAGCAATTAATCGTGTCGCTGGTAATACTGCA
>JABSQI010000222.1 GCA_013215905.1 Legionellales bacterium
TTAAGGTATTGTAGATATCATTAAATGAGTTAATAATGCTTTTTTTTACAAATTAAAATGTTGTTTGAGATAAAACATTATTTCACAAAAATATAGTAGGATGCTTTTTAAAATCTTAGTTTTCACTTTAATAACTAAAATTAGATTAAATATTAATATCTCTAAAATACACAAGTATCTTTATATAAAATCACCCTTTAGCTATAAACAGAGTTACTATTTACTTACATTCTAGTAGCTTATTTAGCAAATTTAACAATTTAAGTAACATTTGTATGATAATTATTTAGTTCCTCATTTTGGTTTTGGCTTAGAGCAACAGTCCCTAAGAGACCATATTTGGAAATAATCTATAGAGCTTGTATCCATGATAATATAGAAAAATACCTTAATAAATTAGCTAGCAATTACTACACTTATAATAACCAAATATAAGTTACATATTGTGAATATCACTAGAGAAAAAATCGTAGAAAGGATTGTCAGAAACATAAAAATTATCTGCAAAGAACTCTCAGATCCACTCTCGCGACAAAATACAAATAATTATCTCATTCCACTAAGCATTACTGAACTTGAAATGAAGAACATCCTACATAAAATTATCACTGGATTACCAGTAGATTTTTTTATAGGTTATTCGAACCATGTTACTAAATCAATTCAGGAATATATAGTAAAAGAATATATTCTATTTCAAGTACAAGAGGATATAACTTCAGAGTATTTTATAGATAATTTAATTTATTTCATCTATGACCTGAAGAATGATATTAATAACGCTATAAAGCATGATAATCTACTATTACTCTCTGATTGATTAAAAACAACAAGTATTTTTGAATGATTAAATTTTTGGGTTATTTGATGATAATGTTTCAGATTAAACAGCTGTGTTATATGTTATATTAGATGGTACAATTATATGTTTTTTGAGATAACTGAGGGACTAAAAGAATTTAGAAAAATCTCGATTAAAAAATCAAAACCAATACTACAAAATAAAATTGGTTTCTCCAATGAATATTTATTAATGCTGCAGATCCGTAATCATTATACTATAAATACCGATGAAGAAATCCCTAAAGATATAGTAGAAAAATTAAATTTGCTAGAGAAGGAATTCTTGGCAAACCCTAATAATATGGAGATAATTAATACAATGGATTATCTCCAACAGGTTAAGTTAAATATATCACACACTGTAGATAGAATTAAGAAAAAATATAAGGTTGTAAAGGAAACAAATGAGTTTGCTAAAAATGAAGGTTCAGGAAATAAAGTAGTTTACAAAATAACTTATAAAGATAAAATTTACAGTCTTACTAGGGAAGATGTTGCTGCAATATCATATTTACTATATAAAAAATCTTATCCTGAAGATGAATTCGAATATTTTAATCGTGAATATCTTGAAAATCTATTAAACTATGATGGTTTGACAAAAATTGTAAGAAGCACTAGATGATATCGAAAATGCTCAAATTGAAACACTATTAAATATTAATACTGATATCTTAGATTTTAAGACTACCTTACAAGAAATGAATACTATAAAAGAAGGTATTCAGTATATGAAAATTTTTGATCATAAGCAAAAATTCAAAAACGAATGGGCAAAATGGGGAGAACATTTAAAAAAATTAGAAATAATTCAACAATCTAAATATAGTAAATTAATAATATCTGAAGATGATTGGTTATATATTAATAAATTAAAAGAGAAAATAGATAAGAATATTGCTTTAAAAAAAGAACTTAGATATGAACCAGAAACAGAACTAGATAGTTTAGGAATACAAAATTTCACCAAACATTTACTAAGGGATGACCAAAATTACAATGTAGAACTATTAAATGAACTAGATAAGATAATATCCTCAAATAAATATGCAAATAAAAAAGCAAAATATGGGCTAACTAGATCTGAACTTACAATGATACGTTTATTAAGAGCATTAGATCCTAGTATTGATAAGGATGAAAAGCTCGCAAAATCTTTAACTATACAACAAAGAAAATATATCAATCAGTTTGTAGAAAATTCCATAGGCAACATGAAACTTAACAAAAAATTAAGAAAAATATCCAATAGTTCTAAATGGGAAAAAAAGATTAAAAAATCAGAACGGTATAATATATTAAACCCCATTGAAAATTTGGGAAAATTTACTTTTAAAACACGCCGAAATACAGAATACGACTCAGTTGCTAGAAAATTCATTAAAAATTATTTTGGAGGTAAAACTCTAAAAATAAACTTGCAAGAATACGCCTTATTATCGGATATGAATAAGTTATATAATTCACCCCCTTTACCGAAACATATCTATAAAGATAATGAAACTCTATCAATTCTATTTAATAGAGCAGCTCAAGCTGCTCCAGGAATTAAAGATATAAATAGCACTTTTCATAAACATTTAACCAATAATGTTATGTTCCGATTAGAAGATGACAAAAAATCTAGTATTATCAGGGGAGTAAAAATGGATTTTTGGCAAAAATTAGAACGTCGTTTTTTCACTAATAGAAGCCATGCAGCAGTAGTCTATAGAGAAAAAAATAATAGTCCATTTACAGAATCACATATTTACTACAATGAAGTGAGAGAAAATCAATTTAATCTAGGTACTTTTTTATATTCGGATATGTATAAATTAAAACTAGATGCCTTAATAGATAAGAATAACCAACAAAAATTAGAATTGTTTTACAAAAATTTGACTAACAATGAACAAGATGGTATTGACTGGCAGGAATATATCGCTGACAAATATATTAAAATTCAAAGAAGAATTCACGATCAAGTTGGCAATATAATAGAATATGATTCAAGTAAAGAATCACAAGATAATGCTGGGATTACCAGACTTAAATCTAATAAAGATAGGTTTCGTAGAATAGATATGCCTGGTACATTTTCCTTTATATCTATAGGGTTTTTTTCAAAATTCAGAAGCAAAAAATCAAAAAAAACTGACTTTAAGAAAATTCGAGATAAGATGTTAGGAAATTTCTATAGTTCAAAATCAAATAACAAGGGTAAAGTTTCAATGATTTGTTCAGAATTCGTTGCCCATAGTACAATAGCAGCTCTTGTAGAGTTAAATGAACAATTACAACTAGAAACTGGTATAGATGCAGATATAATACAGATGCCACTAAGCAAGAACGAGGATCTACAATACCTTAATCCAGAGCAATTCGTCAAAGTATTACAAGATAATAATTGTTTAGAAGTTGCTGTAAATCCATCAGACTATTTATATAATATGAAAAGTGGACAACCTAGGTAATAGCCCTAATAAAACTAGTGTGTTTTTTAAGAAACATACTCTTAACATTAAAAATACTATTTGCATAATTTATTTTTATTTTGATATTAAATAGCACATTTCGTCTCTTCAATACTCTAGAAAATTCCTAAGAATAACTTCTAGATATACGTTAATTTCTATTTATTTAAGGTTGCTGCTATTAAATATATCCTTTAAAATTATGCATTAATTATAGAATTAATCCATGCATATTCTACAAAACATAATTTTTACAAGCCAGCTGACATTTTTGCCATATTTATTTATATTTTTAAGCTTTATTGTCAGGATGTAT
>JABSQI010000223.1 GCA_013215905.1 Legionellales bacterium
AGTTTACCAATGGGGAAAAAAATGATTATTTCTGACACAGTTGGGTTTATTCAGGATTTACCCCACGAATTAATTCAGGCATTTAGATCGACTTTGGAGGAAATAAGAAATTCAAGTCTGTTATTACATATAGTTGATGTTAATAGAAAAAATAAAAATTCTATTATTCAAGAAGTGAATAAAGTGCTGGAAATCGTTGGTGCCGCAAGTATTCCTCAGATTATAGTTTTTAATCAGATTGATAAATTAGAGCTTGAGCCAACATTTGTAAATGGCGAAGGTTGTATCAAAGTATGGGTCTCTGCAAAAAATATGCTGGGTATTGATCTGTTAAAGAGGTTAATATCTCAACAACTTTATGGGGATCCTATTTTCAGAACTATTCGTTTGGTTCCAACACAGAGTAAGATAAGGGCTTCTCTATACTCAAAAGGTGTTGTTCTAGATGAGTTTGTAAATGATGTTGGTGAATACGTGATTTCAGTAAAAATGAGTAAGTCAGATTTTTTTAGTTTAGAAAATGAACTTACAGATAGTAAAAAGTCATAATAATTGCCAACAGTTTTGTATATGTGAGTTAATTTAGGATATTTGAATTTAAATCTTCATGGGTTTCATGTATCATTAGAATTTTTATTCACAAAGGCAATTTTTGAGGAAAATATGGCTTGGGATGATAACAATAATAATGATAAAGACCCTTGGGACAGAAGGAAGTCGGATAGCCCACCTGATCTTGATGAAGTAGTAAAAAAGTTACAAGCAAAGTTTAGCAAGTATTTTGGGGGAGGCTCAGATAATTATAAGAAAGGCTCAGGGAAAGGAGGCATGGCTATAGCCTCATTTAGTATATTAGGGATTGTCTTTTTAGTCTTGTGGATATTATCGGGTATATTTATTGTTGGGCCCGCTGAAGAAGCTGTTATTACTAGATTTGGTAAGTATAGATCAACTGTTGGTCCAGGATTAAATTGGATCCCCAGATTTGTCGATAAATATTATATAGTGGATATTCAAAATGTATATGATTATTCCTACAATTCAAGCATGCTTACTCAAGATGAAAATATTGCATCGGTTGAGTTTGCTGTACAATATCGTATAGATAACCCTAAAGATTATTTATTTAATGTTGTCAATCCACAAGAAAGTCTTCAACAGGCCTTAGCAAGTGCTTTAAGGCATGTGATTGGGCATACTGATCTTGGTAGTATTTTAAGTACGGGTCGTGGAGAAGTCAGGGAAAGGGTTCGTCAGCAACTAAAAAAGATCCTTTCTAGGTATAATACTGGATTAGTTTTACTGGATGTTATTATGCAACCCGCTACTCCTCCAGAAAAAGTAAAGGATGCTTTTGATGATGCTATTAAAGCTCAAGAAGATGAACAGCGCTATAAACATCAGGCAGAAGCTTATGAGAGAGGGGTTGTCCCAGTTGCTAAAGGTAAAGCTAAAAGAATTTTGGAAGCTGCTAATGCATATAAAAGTAGAAGAATTTTGTCAGCTCAAGGTGAGATAGCGAGATTTAATGCACTGTTACCAGAGTTTAAAAAATACCCAAAAGTGACTAAAGAAAGGCTATATTTGGATGCTATGGAGAAAGTGCTTACTGATACTAAGAAAATAATCCTTGATGCAAAAAACAGTAATAATTTGATGTATTTACCTTTGGATAAAATATTTAAGACGGATACCGTTGATAGTCAAAAAAATAGTGTTGAGTTTATAAATAATCCCGAAGAAAATATCCAGGGTGATAATAATAAAGTTTCAGGTAGCTACAATTCTGATACTCGGGATAACGAGAGATATCGATCTAGAAGAAGGAGTTATTAGTGCAAGCAATTAAATTTTTGTCATCAATAGCTGTTGTTGTAGTAATGTTGTTTATCATTAGTGGATTGTTTACTGTTCAAGAGTATGAAAGGGCTATAGTTTTACGATTAGGAAAAATAGAATCAGATTTTGATGGCAATCCGAAAATAAGAACTCCTGGTCTGAATTTTAAGATCCCTTTTGTCACAATTGCAAGGGTATTTGATATAAGAATACAAACTTTAGATATAGATTCTTCTAGAATTGTTACACAAAATAAGAAAGATCTTTTAGTTGATTATTACATTAAATGGAAAATAACTGATCTACCAAAATTTTATACGAGTACTGGGGGTAATATTATAAGAGTACATACCTTGTTAGAGCAAAAGGCTAATGATGGTATTAGGGCTGAATTTGGTAAGCGTACAATTCAAGAAGTTGTTTCTGGTGAAAGAAGCGATATTATGGATTTACTACTTAAACAGGTTGATAAAAGTGTTGCTGGTCTTGGTATTGATGTTATTGATGTTAGAATCAAGAGAGTTGATTTGCCTACAGAAGTAAGTTCTACAGTGTTTGCTAGAATGCGCGCAGAACGGGCAAGGGTTGCAACTGAACATAGAGCAAAGGGTCGTTCTGAATCTGAAGCTATAAGAGCAAAAGCTGATGCAGAAGTTACAGTTATTCTTGCAACAGCTGAGAGTGAAAGCAAAAAAATTAGAGGGGAAGCAGATGCTATTGCCGCTAAGATTTACGCGGAATCTTATAATAGAGATCCTGATTTTTATGCTTTTTATCGTAGTACGACGGCTTATAAGAATATATTTTCTAATGGAAATGACTTTTTAGTATTAATGCCAGATGATAACCGTTTCTTCAAGTATTTTGGTAGAATAGACACTAATAGAAAATAATCAACAATCTATGGAAAGATTATTAGTATTTGTTTTGTTGAATTTTTTGATCTGTACTCAAAGTTATTGTGATCCTGAAAATAAGCGGTCTGATGTTGATAGCTGGCATGCTGTTGCTTCACATAATAAAATAGTTGATTATAAAAAAAACAAGTCTCAAAGTGACTTAAAAAAGAATGATATTGTATGGCCCAAGGGATCTATTAACCAAGATATTGGCACTCGCTTATCTATTTATAGGGATTTTCGTTCTTATAATCAGTTTCTACTTATATACAATTATTCTGAATATACTTTACTTTTGCGGGATTTTAAAGAACGTGATAGGCAACATACTATAATTCCTATGCAGTTAGTTCCTACTCATAATATTGCTGTGTTGTTAGTGAAACAAGAAAGTATAGATTTAGAATGTATCGAAAAATTCGACACAGGAGAGCGTAAAGTACCATGCAATAAACATATTAAGGCCGCTTTATTACCAGATACTATGGTGAAAAAAATTCAAGAGCAATGGCTTGGGAATTTTCACTCTATTAATGAGCTAGATATTTCTTTTAGGAAAATGGGGATTCATATAGTGCAGTAAATAATTGTAAAATTATTGATTTATTTATTAATTACTTTACAATTTCTGTCTATGAAATCTAAAATTTTTAAATTTATAATCTTTTTATTAATTCATAATGGTTTTTTAATTAATAGCTACTCTTTTTCTAATCAGAAGATGCCTAGTAATATTAATAATGAGCTACTTGCCTGGAATAAAAAGCAAAAAATTAACTTATTACCGCATCAGCTTATTCCAATTAATTATTTAGAACAAAATACAAATGTTATTAGAATTTTTTCTATGTATATTTTTCAAGTAAT
>JABSQI010000224.1:0-1711 GCA_013215905.1 Legionellales bacterium
AATTTAAAAGTTCCCCACCCTGAAATTCTAAATCGAGATTTTGTACTTCATCCAATTGCTGATTTGTTACCAAACTTGATTTTGCCAAATAATATGTCTGTAAGCAAAAATTTATCTATTTGTAAAAATAATTTTGTATATGAACAGATTACAACGAATTACTAACAAAAATTTTCCACCCATCTAGATTTTGACTAATTATTCTATAGCTAATAATACTTATTCTATGTCTATACTATATTCATAGCATCAACATATTAAAATGATATGAATTATCAAAAATTAAACTGTTTAGCTTTATCTACTTCACTTGGACTCACCTGGGGACTATCTATTTTCATACTTGGCCTGATAGGAACGCATTGTCAACTAGGTATAGATATTATTAATATGATTGGGCAACTATATGTTGGTTTTGAACCTACTTTTTTAGGTAGTATAATTGGATTCATTATCAGCTTTATCGATGCTTTTATCGGCGGGCTGATTTTGGCTACTATTTATAACTTTATAATTAATAAGAGTAATAAATAAACTTAAATGTATATTACAGAAATAACGCTATTACTGTTAATAAGTTTTTCTATTTTTTTATTTATTTTAAATAGATGGCGTTATGATATAGTAGCTATAATAACTTTATTAAGCTGTGTTATTCTAAAATTAATCCCACCGGAACAAGCATTTAGTGGTTTTAGCAACCCAGCTGTCATAACCGTTGCTTGCATAATGATCATATCTAGTAGTATAACTAAATCAGGCGCTCTGCAGCCCATTGTTACATTCTTGAAAAAATTTAGCGGAAATACAACTATCTATCTAGGTTTATTACTCACAATATCAGCAACACTATCTGCATTTATGAACAACGTTGGGGCTTTAGCATTAATGATGCCAATTGCTATTCAAATCTCCCAACACAACGATGTTCCTTTATCAAAAATTCTGATGCCATTAGCTTTCGGCTCTGTTTTAGGGGGATTATGCACTGGTATTGGAACTCCTCCAAACTTACTAATTTCATCTTTTCGCATGGTAAATACAGGAGAACCTTTTCACTTATTGGATTTTTCTCCCATCGGAATTGTTATAGCTACTATTAGCGTAGTATTTATTGTTACTCTAGGATGGCGATTAATTCCAACTAGAAAACCCAATGCATCTTCAAACTCACTTCATCAGCTTCTAGATTACTTAACAGAAATTAAAGTAAAAAAAGGCTCTAAACTAATTGGTATAAACTATAGTGAAATAGAGGACGTCTTTGAACAGAATATAATCTGCATAGGTTTTATTAGAAATAAAAGAAAAAGACTTCATCTTAATAAATATGATAGAGTCCATGAAGGAGATATTTTAATAGTAGAAGTCTCATCTGAAGAATTAAAACAAATAATTCAAAATAATCAACTTGAGATAATTGGCGATTTACAACCAAAAGAAATAATTAAATCTGATTCGGTATCAATAGTAGAAGCTGTTGTACCATTAGGTTCTAGAATGGAAAAAAGATCTTTTAACAGTATGAGATTAAGAAGTAGATTTCAAATAAATATCCTTGGGATATCTAGAGAGGGCAGATATATTAAAGATAGAATTTTCCAAAATAAATTACGTGCTGGCGATGTAATCCTCATCCAAGGAGAAACTGAGAATTTAATAGAGATCACTAATAGCCTCGGGCTAATTCCATTAAGCCAAGATCTAACTC
>JABSQI010000224.1:1721-3601 GCA_013215905.1 Legionellales bacterium
AAAACTAAAATGAAATTTTTACCCATCCTAATATTTTTATCTGCAATTTTCTTAATTGCATTTCATATTATGCAGATCCAAATTGCCCTATCCTGTGCTGTTCTTGCTCTATTAACAACAAATGTTATAACTATACGAGAAATATATGATGCAATTGATTGGCCAATCATTATTTTACTAGGGGCTATGTTACCATTGGGGCTTGCAATTCAAACTACAGGTACCAGCGCAATGATTGCTAATTTTTTATTAACAATGACTAGCAATGCCTCACCAACATTAATACTAGCTATCATAATAATAACAACTATGACCCTATCCGATGTTATGAATAATACTGCAACAACTGTAATAATGGCACCAATTTCCATTACAATAGCCGAAAGTTTAACACTAAATCCTGATACTTTTCTAATGGCTGTTGCTATTGGAGCCTCTTGCTCTTTTTTAACACCAATTAGTCATCAAAACAATGCATTAGTTTTAGGGCCAGGGGGATATCATTTTACTGATTATATTAGATTAGGTCTACCTTTAGAACTTTTGATTCTTATAGTAGCGCTACCAATTCTACCAATAGTTTGGCCCTTAGAAGTAATTAGTCTAGCCCCTACAAGTTAAAAAGTATAAAATAATATATTTCTAATTATAATCAGTAGGTTTATGAGTAGTTGGCAATTAAATTCTTGGTTAACAAAACCCAATTTTCAGGACATCCCTTATAATTGTAAAGAATCTTTACTGCCATTCATCGCTTCTTTAAAAAACAAATCCGACATAGTAAAAATTCTTGATATTCAAAAACTACACTTACTTATAGAAAAAGCTGCTGAAAAAAAATGTATCATTCTTCAGGGCGGAGATTGCGCTGAAAGATTTAATAGCTCTCTCGATCATTCAATAAATACAGTTAATTTATTAAATAATTTAGCTAACATTATTCAATCAGAATTAAAGAAACCTGTAATCAATATTGGTAGAATAGCAGGACAGTTTTCAAAACCTAGAACAAATTTATATGATAATAAAAGTAATACACTATATAGCTATAGAGGAGATCTAATCAATCATTCTAAACCACATATTCTAAGCCGAACGCCTGATCCGAGCTTGTTAATTAAAGGTTATTATAAGTCAAAGAATATCTATAAACTCCTAGAAACACTGCCTACAAAATATATTGAATCTCTAGATCTAGAAATTCCTACTATCTTTACTAGTCATGAGGCACATAATCTATATTATGAACAAGCTCTGACTAGACTTTCTGAAGAAAATCTATACTACAACACTTCTACTCACTTTCCTTGGGTTGGAGTTCGTACTAACAAAATAGATAGTGCACACATTGAATATATTAAAGGGATCAATAATCCAGTAGCAATTAAAATAAATAGCGAAATTAGTGTTGATGAAATTATTAAAATAATTAATTATGTTAATCCAAAAAATTATGCTGGCAGAATAAGTTTAATTACTAGATTCGGACATACTAAAGTACAAAAATACCTACCTATTTTAATTCAAGGGATCTCTAAAAATAAAAAAAATGTTACATGGTTATGCGATCCAATGCATGGAAATACTATTCGCAATTCAGAAGGAATAAAAACAAGACTTATAGAAGATATTAACAAGGAGATCATGGAATCTATTAACATTCATCGCAACCACCATACAAATTTATCTGGATTACATCTTGAGTTAACATCAGCAAAAATTAGAGAATGCCAAACCCGACCTAATGAAAAATTTACACCGTCTTTAGTAGATCCTAGGTTAAATGCTGAACAGAGTATAGAAATAATTAATACTTTTTGTAAAGGAATGCAAAATGATTAAAAATATTAACAAAGAATTTATTTGGGAGTCCTCTGTTA
>JABSQI010000225.1 GCA_013215905.1 Legionellales bacterium
GTAATCTTGCGCTGCTCAATTGCCTTACACTTAGCCCTATATTTTTTATATTTAAATCTAACCTTAGCTACAGGCTCATCTTCAGCCATGCTTAAATATCCTTCCAAGGATTTAAGCTTTTGAATCTCAGACCTTAAGACAATTTTTTCCTGACGCTTATCTTGATTAATAGTAACCCCATCTCTGATGGTATTAGCTCCATAAGATAGCCCTTCTTTAGACTCAAGATATTCTCGCTCTCCTAACCAATCAGACATAATTTTGGCAGATTCAGGATGTTTAACCCTCAAAAACATATGAGTGTTATATAAAGATAATAATGTTCTCTCTTCTGCCCCATAGGTAGTCTTATACTGATTTATATCTTGGACAGTCCCTACAAAGGAACTACCATACTCTCTACCTTCAGCCATCAAAGTTTCAATAGAAGCTAATCTTTGCAGTGAAGGTAGCTCATCAAAAAAAGACCAAATACGATTATCCAAACCACCATCTAAATCTCTATCTAAAATAGATTGTAAAGCGATATCTGCCCAAACTGATATTAAAGGACGATATGCTGAACGCTTTCTTGACCTAACGATAGATATAAATAACCATTTATCATCATTTTTCTCTACCCAATCACGAATACAAAAATTAGGCTTCTTTTTGTCATATTTAGGTAAATACAATAATGACTTTAGGTAAGTGGATAATGTTGCTTTAATCCCTAGAGCCGTTTGTTTAATATCCTTTGATACTAAGGACTCAGCTTCAGTTCCCTTTAACAACTCAGCAAGCTTATCTTCATCATCTGTATCATTGAAA
The DNA here is from genome assembly GCA_013215905.1 of Legionellales bacterium. The sequence goes on from JABSQI010000225.1 coordinate 811, forward strand.
ACCTGACGTAATAACTCTCTAGTATCTGTAGAACCCTTGGCTTGCATTTCACGACAAGCCGCACTAAATATAGTCCGAGCGGAATTAATCCAAAAAGGATCAGATGTTGAGATATGATGAGGCATGAGAGTTTCAGCAATAGCGTCAAAATCTTCAGGCTCACGACATTCTTTAAATAAATTCCAGTTATGCATTCTCTCATCTGCTGGATTTAAAATGATGTCATACCCATGTCGATATAAAGGTGGAATAAAAGAACCCTTCCTATCATATACCAATGCTTTTTGTTTTCTATCTCTAACTTGACGAGCAATGCTCTTCGCTATTTGAGTTTTACCAGAGCCTGTTGTACCAACTATCAGAGTATTCCAAGTCTCAGCATCTCTGATTAAAGGAATATTATCAACGGATAAGCGGATACAATTTAAAGACTCTAAGCGACCAATCTTATCAAGAACATAATTTCTTAACTCCTTCCCTGTAACTAACTGATTCCCTCTTAAATGCTTAGTTTCCTTTTGTTTACTACCATAGAAGGCATAAAACACAATCGTTCCAAGAAACAATAATAATGTTCCGCATATCCCAAAGAACCCACCAAGGTAAATCGTATCCCATATTCTTTGATAGCTAGCTCTAAAATCTGCATTCTTATATACAGCCTTTACAGGTAAATGAACCACTGTACCATCATTTTTAGTGCCAGTGACTGTAACACCCTTTTGCCTAACGGACGGTTCATAATAAAACTTAGCCTTACGCCAAATCCACGCTTCCTTCCAGATATGGTTTGGAATAGCAAGATAGACATAGCCTATAAATACTAGCAAACAACTCCATAACCCAAACTTAAAGCCACGACGCATGACTTGGGTAAACATCACAATGTGGTGAGTTAATACCTGACCACCCCTAGTTATATCTCTAATTTTAAACATTATCTTTCTCCAAAATTAACCATTAATTTTGAGAAAAACCGTAGAACTTACTAAGACTTAGCAAAAAATGTTTGCCTAGAGGCAATATTTTTAGCTACAATAGACCTTGAGTAAGAACTAAGTTCTTCTCGTTCTAAGACCTGCAGTGAGGCTGTGAAATTACTCTAACTGCAGGTCTGCTTTATTTATCTTCAAAAAAGGCCATTATCTCATTCATTAATAACACTTTTTAATTCCTTAGTTACTCTTTCGTTAAACTCAGAATATTTATCTAGCATAGATATTATTTCCTCAGATTCCGACTCCATATCAATTTCGTCAAATTTCTCAATTAGTAATTCCATTTGAGATTCCACAAACCCTAAAACATTAATTATTTTCTTAACCTGTTTAGAACTAGCCCTAATCTTCACATTACCGTGCATTTTTACCTCTTCCTCAATTTCTATAATGTGTCCAAGACAGATGTTAAAAAAGGACAATTAAATTTTGCACCCACTGCGTGCATTTTTCCTAAATTTTTCACAACATCATCCATCTTTTAAATCCTCTAATTTTAACATCCCCATAATATTTAATCTAATTCCAAACCTACCTAGAATCCAAATAAACCCTTTCAGAATTATCTGGCAATAGATTGTTAATCTCCTCCACTAACTTTTCAAGACCGCTATAATAATCACCATCAAATTCAGCTTCTTTATTAAACCAAGCATAGGACGATTTTAAATCTCGTATTCCCATTTCCTCGCAAGATGTAGGACATCCCAAATTAGATGCTTTGTTATACCAATAATAAGCTTGTTCTAAATCTTTCTCAGTACCAATACCGTCCATATAACAATTACCAAGCATTCCCATACCACCTAAGAACCCAAGCTTTGCTGATTTTTGATAACTGATAAATGCATCCCTTGGGCGTTTCAAGCCCTCATAGCAAAACCCTAATAAATATAGAAAATCAGGAGTTTTACACATGTTATTATCTACAGCCTCGATAAGATAGCTGACAATATCCATATTTTTAATAACAATAAGTAATGATGAATTTACTTCCTTACTCTCAGTTATATAATAAGACTCTAACTCGGATAAAGCTTCACAACTACCTAGTTGAGCTGCTCTTTTAAATAACTCTATAGCTACATCTACTGATTTATTCTTTCGGAAGAAATAAGCATAACTAAGCAATGCTGATACATTGCCCTTTTCAGCTTCTTTCTTACATCTATCTATATCTTGTTTATCTTGGATAGTTAAATAATCTGCATTTAAATGACTAACCTTAAAATCATCAATGTTAATATCTTTACAAACACACCCTTTAACTTTAAAAAAACCGTTACCTACCATTAAACCACCTCTCTCAATCTTTGCTGCATTTTCTGAAAATAATCTTTATTTGTCTCAAATCCAATGAAATCTCTACCCTCAAGTTTTGCAGCAACTAAAAACGTCCCACTCCCACAAGCATTATCAAGTACTAAATCTCCTTTATTAGAGTAAGTTCTAACTAAATATCTACCAAGCTCTAAGGGTTTTTGGGTTGGATGAAATATTCCATTATGTGAGTTAGCAATCTTCAATACACTAGCTGGATACCCTGTTTTAGTTTGGATATACGCTTTTTTCTGTACAAACCCATAATTAACACTCTTCAATCCAACCTTTGAATTTTTAATCCGACAGTCTTTTAACCCTTGCGGATTATAGGTAGGTTGCTTATTATAAAATACCACGATATCCTCATGTTCTCGCATAGGTTGCTTCTTAGCCATCAAAAAATTAGTTTTATTGCTTTTAAGCCATACACAGATGTATTTAAACATGACAAAATTAGACTG
>JABSQI010000226.1 GCA_013215905.1 Legionellales bacterium
AAACTCCGACTCAAATATCATGATCAGAACTTTGTTAACAAAAAAAAATAAAATTTACGCTTGGGCAGGCGGAGGTATAATTGCACAATCTAACCTGAAAGATGAATACCAAGAAACTTTAGATAAACTTGATAATATATTCAAATCTATATCGTAAACATATTCACTTCAAGATTAACCTTGGATATATTATCCTCATAGTATATTTTTTTGCACAAATTTATACCTTCAGATGATACAATATAGTAGGAGCAGTATAAAATTATTGCAAAGCAACTGTAAATTGATTATTTTATGTATATCCAATCAATATTATATTTGTATGATACAAAATGTTATATTCACAATCCGTGATGTTTTATGGTCAGAACTACTATTGATTATTTTAATCAGTAGTGGACTATATATGACTTTTCTTTTAAATGGCATCCAATTTAGAAAACTAATATATAGTTTTAAGAAATATTTTTCTACTAATCATGAAGGGCAAGGAGAAATCTCATCTTTCCAAGCATTAATGACAGCTCTAGCTGGAGCTATTGGTACAGGAAATATAGCTGGGATCTCTACAGCAATCATGACTGGTGGCTTTGGAGCACTATTTTGGATGTGGGTAGTTGCTTTTATCTGTATGGCTATTGCATATTCTGAAACATTGTTAGGACTAAAATACAAAAGTATTAGCGATACTGGAGAAGCTGTCGGAGGACCCATGTATACTTTAAAACATGGTCTACAATCACACAAAATTGCCAAAGCGTTCGCATTTTTTGGATTATGCTCATCATTCGGCTACTGCTTAGTCCAGTCAAACTCCGTGGTAGATGCAATTGAGTACGTATACAGCGCTAATAGAATACTTTTTGGCGCCTTACTCTCGATTCTCACTGGACTAGTAATTATCAGTGGTATTAAGAGAATAGGAAAAATTGCAGCAATTTTAGTTCCTTTTATGACTATTTCATATTTAGCAGTAGGTATATATATTTTAATATGTAATTATCACCAAATCTTGCCAGCATTTAAACTGATTTTCATTTCAGCTTTTAACGGACAAGCTGCTGCAGGTGGCTTTCTTGGCTCTACAATCACTCTAGCAATACAAACCGGCGCTCAATACGGCATTTTTGCTAATGAAGCAGGACTTGGAAGCTATGCAATATCTGGAGCAAGCTCTAATAATAAATACCCAGCTGAGCAAGGAATGCTAGCAATGAGTGGGGTATTTGCCTCAACAATGATTGTTTGTACTATAACAGGATTGGTCTTAGCGGTAACTAGTACATTAGGTAGTTACGACTCCACAGGAAAAATATTAAACGGTGCTCCTTTAGTAATTACTGCTTTTAGCTCTGTTAATACCAATTTCAGATACGTTGTTATGTTTGGACTTGCGTTATTCGCATTTACAACAATCCTAGCTTGGGAATATTACGGTGAAAAGTGTATTGAATTTATGTTTGGAATAAACGCAGGTTATTTTTACCGTTGGTTATATTTATTAATAGTTATTATAGGGGCAGTACTTGAATTAGAAACTGTTTGGGCTATTGCACATCTTGCAAACGGGTTAATGACCTTACCAAATCTATATAGCATAATTAAACTATCTTCTGTGATCAAAAAAGATACTCTTACATATGCAAATAAAACAAGCAGTATCCAACCATACTAAAATATAGCATCATCGACAATTATCATACATTAAGCTCAGAATTAATTCGTTTAGATTTTTAATAAATAATATATTTAATTGATGATTGTGTAATTCAAAACACCTTAAAATTTACTATAATTTGTTAATATAATAAATATTTTTAAGGTAAATATATGCCTCCAGATTATAGCGCATATGAAATTCAAGATTACATAGAAGACCTATTAGACAGAAGAGCTAAACTTAATTTCTTACTAAGTTGGCAAGATTTATATGATGATAAAGCTCCGAAAGCAATTAAATACCCATCATTTAATCTTGGTTTTCTTAATATTGGTTTTGAGATAGATCACATTGACAACGCTATCAAAATGTTATCAATGGAGCTTACCGAATATACTAAGCCCATTGCTATAAATATGGCAAAAGATCATATAGATCCTAATAGCAGAATTTATCAATCGATAGATACAAAAGCTAAAAATATATTAGCTCATGAATCCTATTTTCTACCCCGTTTGGCTAGAGCCGAAATATATGATATTTATACTGAATATAATAATATTTATCATTCACATAAGTCTAAAAAAACACATAAATCAACTCTTTCTAGTGAAATTTCTGCTTTGATGTTGCATCATATGCACATATTAACTGAGCAATATAATAGCTATGAAGAGTACTTAAATAATCCTAAGAAACAACCTCCATTAACTCAATTCCAGATCGGCGATGTTATAGTAAAATTCCAAGAATCAAAAAATTATATGGAGACAGAAATTATTAAATTTAAACAAAAGGAAATCAATAAACTCCAGCAAAATATTATTAATTGTCAAACAGAACTTAAGACTCTTTCAGAAAACCTTAGACTCTTAGAAGAACAGATTAACCAAAAGATTAATCAAAATGTAGCTAGCAAAAATTTACAGGCAACAATAAATGAATTTAAAAAATTATCCCAAAAAGAATATGAAATAAAATATATGCTTAAGGTATCCCTAGAGGGATTAGATAGTCTTAAAGAAGACAAATACCTACTTGAAATAAATCTAGAGAACACTATTTTAGATTTTAATAAAAAAACCAAAGATTATTCTACCATGATCAAAACTCTTACTAATGATGTCAAAAAAGCAAAATTAGGATTAATAAATCAGGATTTCAAGACAACAAAAGTTAAAATACCTACACCTATAAACACAGAATTAGTGACAGAAAAAGATTATGATGATTCATTTACCCATACACCTATAATCTTAGCTCCTAGTCCTAATGTTCAATCTAAAAGTATTGAGAATGATAATACAATAGTTCTATTACAAACAGAAAAATTAATAGACAGCATTTTGAATAAACATAAAGAATATAGAGAAAAAGCAGGTAATGATGTTATTTTTAAACCAAACAAAGAAAGACTTAATAAAATTAATGAAGTTGAAAAAAAAATTCAGAAAATTATATATGATAATAAAAACCCAGATCCTAAACAAAAATTAGTGCTAATAGTTGGCTTGATAGTACTGAATAAAGAATCTATGCAAATACAAGAAAAACACAAAAGCGGGATAAAAAAAATGTTTAAAAAGGGAAGTCGTTTAGCTTCTATCTATGACGATATAATTAAGTCAGCTCAAACAAATTATAAAATTGACCCTTATAAGTCAGCCCTAGAATTCCAAAAGCAATATCATCTTCAAATTCATCTATTAATTGTATTCCTCTGGAGGGAATTACGCAGGATTATTTGATGTATTGATATGCTGCCACTACTGTTTATCTGTACAGGATCTGGTTTTCTGCACTCTATTTGCTACGTAAACGTGAAAGCGTTTTGTCTCATGTGGATGTACCCAAGACAGATTTTCCTCTATGTCCAGTAACTTTCAGATAAACAGTGTATGTCAATCTAATACATTTGTA
>JABSQI010000227.1 GCA_013215905.1 Legionellales bacterium
AGCTGCACATAAACCACATCATTTAAGTTTTTAGATAAGTTTTGGGTATTAAATACAATGTTTTGATAGATTATTTTTGCATGATTATTTATAATCATGCTAACCTTTTTATTTCTTAAAAGATCATGATTTCTCAATCTACTATTGACCCATCTCCTAGAAGAAATACCATCATGGCTATCAGTATGTCTTTGGAAAATTCTCTTAGGCAAGAAATATCTACAATGAACGCCGAATTTTTTTAAAAGCATATGGTGTGTTACTTGAACCCAAGAATCATTAGAGCCAGTATGAGCAAAACCACCAGTACAAAGCATCCAGTCAAAACTATATATAGGAAATGAATCTGGGCTCTCCACTGTTCCTTCATAATTATCACAAATACCAGGAAGAGTTGATTCATGCATAGTAAAATAAGAATGGCCAAATCGCTCTTTAGCTAAGTTATATTGTTTAATTATATATTTGTCCCATTCATTAAAATTAATTACAACGTCTTCTGGCAAAGAAAAAATTATTTTTTGTGAGCCAGAGCTTTCTATTAAACACTCATTATAGAATTTATGTAGATCTTCGTAACCCCTTCCTCTTTTTCCGGTAATAAATTTTATCCTAAAAGGAAATTTAGCCAGTTTTATATCCTTAACTGTCTTAGGAAAAAATTTATCATCTTCGTCTCCTCTAATCACAATTTCAAACAAGTAATCCTTACTAGCTTTTGAATACATCTCTTTGAGCAGCTTCATTGGGCCGGAAAACTCAGTCGCACCGCTCCTAGTTGCTATAATTATACAAATCATTCATTATCCCTTATTAGTTGATCACAATCATCAATACCCCAAGCATCACCTTCAGTCATACACCAAGATGCTAGTGGTGACACATCGACATCAAACCTCGTCAACAACGTATAAGACACTATAACATCAAATAAAGGTATTGTGTGTTGTCTTAAAACGTACTGCGTTGTAGTTACAACATGCTTTATAAGACAAAATTTAAGAAAATTGTATACCATACTAACATTTTTACATAATTCCATTGAGCAAATAGAGACATCATGATTACCTAATCTGAGCTTCTGAATGTTTTCCTCACGGGAATACTTTATATCGTTCAATAAAGCTTGTTTCTGAGCGGTTAATATTTTTCTAAAGATCTTTGAGTCTCCAAAATAGACATGGTTTTTAATTGTATTCCTTGACATATTAAAAATTTTGCCTGCATCCATTTGAAATAGTGTAATGATGCCATCTTCTTCTAATAAGGACTCACTAATTAACACGTTATATTCAACATAATTTTTATATAATCCAAAACCACTTAAACAATCTAACCACTTCCTAGAGAAAAAAACAACATCGCTATATTTGTCTTTTACAATAAAATAGTCTTCCGTTGAATCAAAACTGTTAACCGCATCAATCAGTTTCTTGTCCCAGTTATCAAAAAAATTGGTTTCAATATCAACAGGAATAACTAAATCTGATTCAAAATCAGTCTGCAAAAAAGAGTTTGTATATATATTATTTAAATCATCATCGTCCATATCACCATTCTGACTATAACAGTATATAGAGAAAGGATAATTATTTTTTTCAATCTCCTTTACCAGTTTAACTTTTTTGCCCCTATCAATCATTAAAATGATTTCTATCCTATTTTTTTTACTCAAGCTAATAGCAAAATCATCAAAATACTTAATTAAGCTATCAATAAGAAAATCTTTAGGATAATCAAGTAATACGGATATCATAACGCTAGATTTATTTTTATTTGTCATATTTTAAAACTCAACTTAAAAACTATGTTAAGTTTACAGAAATTATTTATTTTTACAAAAAACATGGATGAGATACTTCCTAGCAATTCTTGCCAAGAAAAACTACAACGTAGCAATTTGGTGACCAACCAATCATTTATGGACTAATTATAGACATATTTGTTGCCTTATAATATATTTATTGTTCTAAAATATGCCGTAATTCCTCTTTATATATTAAAATTTATCATTTCCAATACATATAGACATCAAAAAAATATTAATAGATGACTAAATTATTAACAAAAAAATCAGTGGATACTTTCAAATTGATAAATATGAAAAGCTTAATAAATACTCTTTTGTTCTATTCTTATTATATGCTTTATCTAAAGTTCTACATTCTAAGATATCATTTAATATCTTATTTTTTATCTTGAGCTGGTTTTCTTTAACTTTTGTGAATATAGGATTATATTGTGTGGCTTTACAGTTAAAGACATTTAAACCATGCTTAAATATAGACTGTTTCTACCACTACCAACTATTAAACTTATTTCATTCGTATTATAATTCTTCAATAAGTTCTGTAATTTTTTCTTTATAGGAAAATTTTAATTCATCTTTATTTAGCTTTATATTTACTATGCCACCAGTTTGTAGCTTTCCAAATAGTATTTGATCTGCTAATGGTTTTTTTAACTTCTCACGAATTAGCCTATTCATAGGTCTGGCCCCTAATTTATCATCATAGCCTCTTTCACAAAGCCATTTTCTAGCATCCTTACTAATATTCAACTTAATATTTTTCTCTTTTAGTTTATCATCAAGCTCAATCAAAAATTTGTCTAGTACCATTTCTACATCTTCAAATCGCAATTTATTAAAATGAATAATACCATCAAGTCTATTACGAAATTCAGGCAGGAATAACGACTTCAAAGCAGATGTTCTTTCTGTTTTAACATCATCATTTTGATGAAAGCCCATGGAATTTTTTTCTAATTCTGCTGCACCTACATTCGTAGTTAAAACAATAATTACATGTCTAAAATCAACCTCTCTACCACTACTGTCCGTTAATTTACCATTATCCATTACTTGCAATAAAACATTAAATACATCATGATGAGCTTTTTCAATTTCATCAAATAATATTACTGAATAAGGTTTTTTATTAACTAACTCTGTCAGTAATCCACCATTTTCATGTCCTACATATCCTGGAGGAGAGCCTATTAATCTTGCTACTGAATGCTTCTCCATATATTCAGACATATCTAATCTGATTAAATCAATACCTAAAAATTCAGCTAATTTACGTACTATCTCTGTTTTACCTACTCCAGTTGGACCTGCAAACATAAATGAACCTATCGGTTTAGTATCATCTTTTAGTCCGGAGCTAGCCATTCTTATTGATTCACTTAATTTTTCAATTGGTGAATTTTGTCCAAATACTACTGATTTCAAATCTTTTTCTAAGTTAAATAAAACATCTTTTTCAGATTTAGAAAGCTTTGAAACAGGAACTTTAGTAATTTTAGCTATGATATTTTCAATATCTTCAACTTTAACAATATAACCATCACTTTTACTATTGATACGATAATAAGCACCGGCTTCATCTATTACATCTAGTGCCTTATCGGGTAAAAATCTATCATGAATATACCTTTTAGATAACTCAGCAGCAGCAATAAATGTTTCTTTATTAAAACGAACATTATGATGTTCCTCTAGATATGGCTTCATTCCCTCTAGAATCTTTACAGTTTCTTCAACTGTGGTTTCTAATATT
>JABSQI010000228.1 GCA_013215905.1 Legionellales bacterium
TATCTTAGGAGAAGAGCTATAGAAAAAGAAAAAGATATATATTTAAAAAAACCAGGTGGTGAAGATGAGTTTAATAGAGAAATATCTGAAAAATATGTAACTGCATACCCAGATTATGAAATAAAAAATATTCCTACAGATGATGGAGAAGTTCAAGATGAGGTGTTTAAAAGTAATTTAAAACCATATCAATTAGGTTATAATTATAGAACTGATAATCCCATTGATGATGATCCAGAACATAATATTCATGCTGAATTAACTAATAGCTAGGAACAAAAAATACTGGGCGTACCATACCCAAAAGTTCCTGTAACCGAAGGGGATCTCATTTGAGGTCCCCTTCTTTATTGTTACCCATCACAACTTAGACATGATTCGTCCATAGCGGTTGCAGCAATATCCCCACGTAATACAGATTCAGTTCGCATATAATATAAAGTTTTAATACCTTTCTCCCAAGCATCTAAATGTACTTTGTTAATCCATTTAGGACTAGCTTGTGCTGGAAAAGCTAAATTTAAACTAACTGACTGATCTATATATTGCTGACGTATACCAGCTTGTCTAACTAATTCTAGTTGATTTATTTCTTTAAATGTTTTAAAGATTTCTTTTTCTTCTTCAGATAATTCTTTTATATCTTGTACTGATCCACCGTCCGCTAAGATTTTATCCCACATCTCTTTAGTATCTAATTTCTTAGATTGTAAAAGTTTTTGTAGTGTAGGATTTTTTCTAATAAAAGTTCCTTTAGCTGATTGATCAGTAAATACATTTGCTGCCCAAGGTTCTATTCCTGGAGAGACGTTTCCGCCAAGCTTTGAATTACTAACAGTGGGAGCAATAGCACGAAGATGAGTATTACGCATCCCAGTACCAACGCACCACAAAGGCTCGCCAAACTCTTTAGCAAGATCCATTGAAGCCCTTTCAGACTCGATTTTAATTTGTGAAAATATTCTTCTTGTTTCATATTGTGATAATAAACCTTCAAATGGTAAATTCTTTTCTTGTAAATAAGTGTGCCATCCAAGTACACCAAGACCTAATGCTCTACCTTTTTCAGCAGATCGTACAGAATTTTCAAATCCTTTTCTAAACTTAGCTCTTTGTATAAACTCTTCTAATACACCGTCTAAAAACCATATTGAATCGTAAATAATATTTGTATTTTTCCACTCATCATATTTAGCTATGTTTAAGCTAGATAAACAGCATACAAAAGAATGATTTTCATCTGTATGTAAAACTATTTCACTACAGATATTTGTCATATGTACTTTTAATGAGTGGTCTTTGTAGGCGGCTGGATTCTGTTTATTTGTATTTCCTTTAAATAAAATATAAGGTTCACCAGTTGCCTTGCGTTTCTGGAGGAGTTTCCCCCATTTTTTCCTAGCTTCAGTATCTCCCGCAACAAGTCGTCGCATGAATTTATCGCCGACCACACAGCATTGATGTAGATTAAGCGATTGGCGATAGCCGTCTCCTTTAGGTTCTCTGATGTCCAACCAATCTTCGAAATCGGGGTGGTCAATATTAATATTAACGCTTGCAGCTCCTCTTCGGACAGCTCCTTGATTCGTGGCAAGTATTGTGCTATCGTATATTTTACAAAAAGGCACAACTCCATCACTTGTTCCATTTTGTTTTATTTCTGAACCGGCGGGTCTAATCATATTAATTCCGATACCAACTCCTCCGCCGTGTTTAGCTAGTAACATCATTTCTAAATTCTTCTCTCCAATATCAATTATACTATCAGCTACGTCAATACCGAAACAACTGATCGGTAAACCACGGTCTGTACCAGTATTAGACAACACTGGGGATGCTAAACACAACCAGCCCTGCCAAATATATTCAAAAAATGTTTCGGCCATTTCTGGACGTCCTAAACGTTTTGCTATTGTATTACAAACTCGTTCATAAGCTTCTTTAGGATTTTCTCCATTATATAAATAACCTCCTGCTATTGTTTTTTTATAAACCTCTGTATCACCCCATTCAGGATAATCAATTCCTTTTTTCCACTCTTTATTCCACATATTATTTTTCTTCAGGGATTTCTAATTTTTTCTCTTCTTGCTCTATCATTCTTTTTTCTTTATCTTTTAGTTCTTCAACTAATTTATTCCATTCTTCTTCCCCTAAATGTAATTGAAACGCTGTTAAAGTTCCTTGAGCTAAATTAGTGGTGAGTTGTAATTCTTTAACTAATCTTCTTACTACATTAGTTAACCCTTCTACTTTTTGTTTTAATTTATTTTGTGCCATATTATATTATTTTATAAAACATTACAAATACTACTCTTGATCCTTCAAATTCATTTGGGTATTTACTGTGAAAATATTCACATGGATAAGAGAGTAATCTATTTTCTTTATATCCTATTACGGATTTTAATTTCCATTTATCTTTATTATTAGAATCTTCTTTTAAAAGTCTATTAAATTCTTCAACGTTTTCAGGTTCATTATAAGTATCTCCATACTCTACATGCTCCCATAATGCTGTACCATTAAGATCGTCTTCATTTCCTTTAATATAAAAAACTAGAGCTCTATCTGGTTGTTGTCCTTCTATAATAGTATCGTTATGTATTCTCCATTCATTATCTTGATTCTTTTTAGCTTCTCTAAAAAAAGCTAATATACTCATAACTTCTTGTCCTTCTATTGCTTCTAATCTATCCTCAAAATGAGCTATTAATTCTTTTGAAGGTTCTTTTACCCAAAAAGATTTACCTGGAGTTTTTACTTCTTTAAAATCTTTAGCTCCTTCTTTTATTATTTCAAACGTTTTACGTGTTAAAAAATTATCAATTATATATATCATTTTAAGAAATGTGTTATCCAAGCTACTAATCCATTTAGATTTAATGCTACTAGATTCCATTGTTTACGGGATGATACTTGTACTATTACACATATAAACCCTGCTATATAAAACCTAGGATCAATAGTCCATTGTGCAGCTATTAAAAAGCCTGCTCCCATATAACCGACTCTAGAAGCAAACTTTTGATAGCTTGTTAATTTATTTGTATATCTAAAAATTTCTATTATTCTATTTACCATATATCTTCGAAATCTTCTTTCTCATTTGCTTTACTATAGTCAGTCGGCCTAATCGCAAAAAAGTCAGTGTGAGTGTGACCCCCAGTAAGATGATAGAACCAATCAAGATTCGCTGCTGCGTTCTTGTCATAGTTGAAAAATCTTCTTTTATCTGAGTAACCAAGTTCTTGTAATTTTTCATTTGTTCTTTTTCTAACAAATTGTTTTAAATCATATGCTTTGAGGTTTTCAATATCACCCATTTCAAACATTTTGTCTATATATTTTTCTTCAAGTTCTACCATTATTTTCGCTGCTTTATAAATATCCTCTTTGCAGTCTTCTAATAAGGTAGGAATTTCTTCGCACATGTGTCTAAATAATTGACAACCCATTCTACTATGTAATGATTCGTCTCTTACACTCCATTTCATTTGTTGACCTACTCCTTTGAGAAGATTACGTAACTGAAAAGAATATAAAACAG
>JABSQI010000229.1 GCA_013215905.1 Legionellales bacterium
TTATAAAACTAACTATTGTATTTTAATAAAAAACTAACTATTGTATTTTAATAACTATATATAAAACTAACTATTATAATTTTATGTGCTACCACTGAAAGAAATTGTACTCATATTAAATTATATCTTAAAAGTGAGAGAGATAGATATGATGATCTTGTTTTAGATACTCATAGATTCAAAGAAGAGTGTAAAAAGCAATTAGCATATTTTGATAATGTATATTTTGATGGATGTGGTATTGAAAATGATTATGTTGTCGTTAGAGGAGATAATTGGTTGAAAAATAATATGGCTTCTCCTTATGATGGGATGCATATGTGTCTTGGCAAAGTAGCTTATCCTATTGATTGGGATAATTTAAGTGGACAAACAAAGATTCCTCTTGACGTAGCTTTGAAATTTGAAATTGGAGAGTTAGATATTATTCAAACAAGAGAGGATGTGAAGTATACTCCTAGAACTAAAAAAGCTATTATTGATAAAATAGAAGCTGTTAGAGAAGAGTTTAATGAGAGATGGGAGAAAGAGAATGATTTAGAAACTGATGATTTATTATATTATATGAAAAATTATGATAATGATCCAGTTCTGAAATATCAAGGAGATGTTAAAATAAATTTAGGTTATCTATATCCTGATAGTATGGGTTATAGTAGTTCTGATAGTTTTAGAGACCATGTTCCCTGGTTTACTTTTACTCCTTTTGAAAAGGAAGGTATTAAGTTACCTCAAGATCCTTTCTTTGACTATAAATGTGAAAAGTTCATTAGTCCAAACGGTCTTAGACAACAAAACGCAGGTGTTGCTTGGTTATTAAAAGATAGTAGGCAGGAAAAAGTCTACTATAGAATAAAAGATAATCATGATTCTAGAAAGAATAAGTATATAAGAAATAAGCTTGAAAGTTCTGATGTATATCTTATCAGAAAGAAGTCTCAATATTTTTATAAACTTTCTAACTATGTAAAGTATTGTGATTTAAAGTGGGACGATAGAGCTGATTGGAGAAGAAAGATAAAGCTTTATCAGGATACTATAATGAAGTCTTTTATAGCTACTACTAAATCTTATGATAGAGTATTAGTAGATAAGCAATGGATAAAGGATCATTATGGAGTTAAGAAAAAACTTGATAGAAGCATAATTGTAGCAAAAAAGCTACTTGAATGTTATCAAGCAGGCGAGTCTTATAGCTATCATAGAAAAGAGCTGATTAGAGGAAATTTAGGAAATCTTAAACATGATTTAAAGATAGTTGGAACCCATGAGGAAAGAGGACAGTTAAGAGCCATATCTTGTTTATATGAGCAACAGACTAAACTTAAAATTCCTAGAAGGGTGCCAGAGGAGAGAGGTAAAGTTCTAACTTATGTAGTAGCTCCTACTAATGTTAAGTATTTTAAAAATCTAAATAATGTAGTAACCATGGAGAGTTTTATGAGTGAGTATGATAAAGTGTTCAGAAGAGCAATGACCTGTAAAAGAATAATGACAGATAAGAAGTATAGTAAGGTTTATCAATTTATTCTGAATACTAAATTTAATGACTGGTCAAATATTTATCAGAAAATAGCTGATGATTTTGAATACATTAATAATTATGTAACAACTAATAATTGTGCTAGAAATCTTAATTGGGAAGGTAATAAGTTTATAGATGATGTTTGTTATCCTCTTGCAGAAGAGAAAGATTGGTTTGATCATGATTTTTTCAAAAGAGTAGATGAGGTTATGGAATATTTTGATGGTTTAGATATGTTATATATTCTGAATTATAGAGAGTTAAGGAAAGAACACTTTCCTACTCTAGCTATAGCTAAGTATATACGTGATTATAATAGGTCTAGTCGCAATATAAAGCGATTTAAGAGGCTTAACCCTTATTATTATGTAATGTTCAATGAACAAGAATTAGAGTGGCTTAAAGCTAATGAGAAAGAATATGAATTTGTCATGAAGGATAAGCCAAATGTTGAATTAAAAAAAGTAAGTTAAAATGATAGAACATAAAGATTATTTTCAAGAAGTTATAGAACCAGGCGATAAGGTTCTCAGAGCGATGCATTCTGAACTTCAAATAGAAACAGTAGCAAAATTAACACCAAGAGCTATATTCTTTGAGAGAACAGATCAATGGAGTATAAAGAAAGGAATGCCTCCTTTAAGAGTAAGTATAAACCGTTGGTGGGATACTAGAAATTTAATTAAATTAAAAAAAGACAGCAATGATTAAAACAACAAGAGTTGGAAACACAGTAGTTTGTTTCTTAGAAAACAAAATGTATCAGAGAAACTTTGATACTGATGAAGAATTAATTAGTGTTTATGAGACAATTATGAATACTAATGAGTATGAACCAGAAGAGATCAAGACGCTTATAGAGCTTCTTACTCCTCCTAAAACTGAGGGAGAGATTAAATTAGAGGAAGAATTTGAAGAGAAGAAAGCTTCAGCTGAGGCTAGAAAGGATTTATTAGAGTGGATGGATTATATTAGAGATGAAGGAGATGATGCATTTGAAGTTAGGGGAACTGAACTTTTTATGAAAAGCATTCCTCTTCCTATTCCTGAATTTTTAGGTAAAGAGTTTGTGAAAGACGATTCAGAATATCGTAGTTCTCTTATAAATTTCTGGAGATTATTGGCATTAAATCCAAATGCTAAATGTAGAGAAGATTTATATGGATTCTTAACTAAGAATGATATGACTATAACTCCTTCTGGATGTTTTATGGCTTATAGAAATGTTCAGACTCGGGTAGAAGGGAATCAGCAACAAAATGAGGCTGTTTCTAGAGAATGGGCTAAGGTTAAGAGATGGAAGAAATCTCCTTCAGCTTATGTATTGTATGGAACTCAAGATAGAAACGATGGGCAGATTACTAAGTATTATGCTATTTTAGAAAGTAAACATCTTGAGTCTTCTATAGGAACGGATCATAAAGAAATAACAATTCCTATAGGATTAGAAGGAGAAACGGTGTCTAAAAAGGTTTATGGTCAGCTTAATAAAGATCAAGATCCTTATTTTGGAGCAGTATGTATAGGAAATTTAGAACAATTATATCAGGATTTAAGTTCTGATAGTGATGAAACTACTATATATACAGATGGATGGACGGGAACTATGAGTATTAGAATGGGAGAACCTGTTAGTATACCAAGGAATCAGTGTGATTCTAATCCTGAAGCTACGTGCTCAAGAGGATTACATGCAGCTAATTCTAATTGGTTAAAAGGAGG
>JABSQI010000023.1 GCA_013215905.1 Legionellales bacterium
AAATTTATCTTGATCATTTATAACTTCAGGCTGACCAAGCAAGACTTCCAACTCATGAAATCTATCAGTTAAATTTTCTAATTTATCCCAAAAATTCACGTTCATAGTTACAAATCAAATTTTTGGGTTGTTTTTAGAGGCATTGGAACTTAGTTTTACAATATTTTGAATTTCAGATATTTTTCTAATCCAAGGATTATTTTTTCTAAGTTTGAAAGGCATTTTAGCTATAGCAAGTCTAGCGTCTTCCTTAGTTCTATATGAACCATAAATAACTGCATACCATACCTTTTCCTGTTGATTATTTAAATAGTAGTTAGCTTCGGTTTCTAATTTATTATCTGTAATAAATTTAGCAGCTGTTACAGAACTATTTGCCGCCATAAGTTGAATAGTATAATTAGAACCAGAATCCTGTAAAATTAAATCGGCGCGTTCATTTATAACATTAGAACTCTCAATATACGGCTCTATACTTTTTTGAATACTCTTTGTATCATGGGTCAATTTACTTTCCTTCTTTATATCTAAGGAAAGTTTATCTTCAGGCGGTTTTTCATTACTGTGTTTATTCAAATTAACATCTTCTTGTTTCGATTGTTTTATTTTTCTTTCAGAGAACTCATTATTTTTATTTTCTTGAACTACTTCTTTATCTAACGTTTTTATAGAAAAATCTCCAATTAAATCGTTCTCTTCAATTGATTGGTTATCTTGCTTAGCTTCACTATCTACTGATAATTTCTTATTCTTAGCACTATCATCTATATTTAAAAACACATTTTGTTGTTTCTCAATATCATCTAATTCAATTAAATTTTCAGATAATGCCTTATCCTCGACAGATGTATTTTTTTGTAGTTTTAAAAATTGCTCTTCTGAAGAAGAAAAGGTTTTATTGGAAGATAATTTCTGTGAATTATAAAAGAGAAATCCAGATATTATTACGAGAACAACAGCACTAATAAAAAAAATATTCTTGTTATTTTGTATTATTGAGTTAGACGTACCATTCTCAACAACTTTATCTATTAACATGCGTCTAGCTTTATCATTAATTATTGTAAAATTACCGTCTGAGTCTCTAAATATTTTTTTTATATCCTTATATGACAGAAGTATTTCTTCCTCTGGTAATCCAGAACTAATCAAGCAATGCTTAATATAAGACTGAGTTTGTTGAAAATTCAACGATTTTAACTCCAACACAGTCAGATTTTGTTCATATTCAAGTGCAGAATAAGTTAATTTTAATCGATCTCTAAAACTAATATCAGCCACTAAGATAAAACGGATCCTAGAATTAATATCAAATTCATTAGTCCATTCTTTTATTATTAATAATATTTCTTCGCTCAATTTATCTGCATCATCTAAAGCAATAATGTATTTAATATCATCTGATGGTAGATGCGCATTAATCATTTTTAGAGAAGAATTTGAAATTTCATTTTGAGCAAATCCCAAACTAGCATTTATTACACTAATAAATTTTTCAACGCTCCATTCTGGTTCAACTTGAATAGTAACACACGATGCTTTTAAAATTATTTTCTGATTAAAAAAATTAATAAAAGTAGTTTTACCAATCCCACTCTCACCTAAAATAACTTCTAAAAGATTGTTATGATTAATAAGATGTGCCAAAAGATCACTATAATCTTCCCACTGTGCAATCTTATATATTTCATTAGGATTTATCCCAAATGGCTCATTTTCTAAGCCAAACTCTTGCCAATAATATTTATTAGTATTCAATTCATTACTAACTACAGAAGAATTTGAACTCATATTAACTCCTATAAACCTCATCAAGGGCTTGTCTTAGCACATCAATAGACAAATCTTGGCATATCTTGCCACACCCAATACCATCTAATAATACCATTCTTATGCTTTCTTGATAATTTTTTTTATCACTTAACATACTATTTAGAATATCTTCTCTTGTTACCTGCGTACCTAAACATACTGGTAAATTTAGTTTCTGGAGCAAATTTTTGACTCTTTTAATATCAAATTCTGACAACATCCCTAATAAACAGGAAACTTTAGTTGCAAATACTAACCCAATTGCTACGGCCTCTCCATGTAAAAAATAACTATAGTTGGTTATTCTTTCTAAAGCATGTGCCAAGGTATGTCCTAAATTAAGCAATGTCCTAATATTTGACTCATTTTCATCAATACTCACAATATCGGCTTTAAATTTACAACATTTTTCTACAATATCCGCTAATACTATACTATCTCTTGCTAAAATCATTTTTGTACTTCTCTCAAGCCAACAAAAAAATTGTTTATCAAATAATAAGCCATATTTGATGACCTCACTCATAGCAGAAAGAAATTCTTTATTTTCCAGGGTCTTAATAAAATTCATATCGATAAATACAGCTTTCGGTGGATAAATAACGCCCAGGATATTTTTGCCAAGTGCATGATTGACAGCTGTTTTACCTCCTATGGATGAATCTACCATAGCTAATAAACTAGTTGGAATTTGGATACAATCAACCCCTCTAAAATACAATGCGGCCAATAGCCCAGCAAAGTCACCAACCATACCTCCTCCTAAGGCAATGATTGTAGTTTTTTTTGTATATCTTTTCTCCAATAAGATAGATGTAGCGTTATCAAGTAAAGATAACTTTTTACTACTCTCACCAGCGGGCAGTACATAGTGTTCTATTTCCAGATTAGCCAATAGTTTTTTAAATTTACCTAGATAAATTTCTGCAACATTTTCATCTGTGACTACTAACACTTGTGAGTGGCATATTGAGCTTAGAAAGGCAGAATAATCTTCAAATATTGAGCCAAAATACACACGATAATCATTTGTTTTACTTAAAATTTGAATATTCATTTGAGGCACAAATACTTAAATACAATAACTAAGCTAACTATCAATCAAGACTTTCTTTATAGAATGGGCTACGCTCTTAGGGCTAAAGCCACTAGTATCAAACACATGATCAGCTATGTCTTGATAAAAAGGATTAAATTTTTTTTGCAATTTTTGTAAGGTATATAGTAGCTCATCTGTCTCATTTAACTGAGGCCTTCTAGAATCTTCTTTTGTTCTCTCTAATTGCACATTAACGTTCAATCTAAGGTAGATTACTCTACCACGAGAAGATAATAAAAGTCTATTTGCCTCTGATGCTACTATATTTCCTCCAGTTGCTAAAACTATACCTGTTTTTTCAGTTAGTTCTTTCAGGACACATTTTTCTCTTTTTTTAAAACCAATTTCTCCTTCTAAATCAAATATCCATGAAACTGAAACACCTGTTTTTTGTTCAATTATTCTATCAGTATCATAAAATTCCATGCCTAATTCTTGTGCTAAATATTTACCGATAGTACTTTTACCAGCCCCCATAGGACCGATGAGAAAAACATTCTCTTTCATAGATACTGCCCTTACAAATCAATTCTTGTGGCATAGTGAATAATTCACAGCACATATGTGTCATATTACTAAATAAAATGTTAGATCAAAAAATTTCATTGTTATACAGAAAAATATATACTATACCATAACAGCTTATACCCAACTAAATTAAGAGAATAAATTGCTATTAATAAAACCATTTGAACATTTTTTTGGCAAAAGCTTGCTAGCCATCGGTAGCTTATTTTTATCTTTTTTAATATTTGCTGGTTTAGCTTATATCTATCTTGAGGTGAACTTGCCAGATGTTGAGACTCTAAAAGATATCCATTTTCAAGAACCTTTAAGGATTTATTCAGCTAATGGCAAATTAATTGAAGAATTTGGTAGTAAGCGCTGTATACCAGTCAAAATTAAACAAGTTCCTCGCATTTTTATTAAAGCTATATTAGCTACAGAAGATCAAAGATTTTTTGAACATCCAGGGATTGATTTACCAGGCTTAGTAAGAGCCACCATTAATATCTTAAAAACAGGTGAAAAGAGTCAAGGAGCAAGTACTATCACAATGCAAGTAGCAAGAAATTTTTTTCTAACTAGAAAAAAAACGTATGCTAGAAAAATAAGAGAAATCCTTTTAGCAATAAAAATAGATAAAGAACTGTCAAAAGAGAAAATATTAGAATTATACTTAAACAAAATATACTTTGGTCAAGGAGCCTATGGAGTAGCTGCAGCTTCAAAGACTTACTACAATAAAAATTTACATGAGCTTTCTTTAGCACAATTTGCGATGTTAGCTGGTCTACCCCAAGCTCCATCAAGAATTAATCCAATTGTAAATCCCAAAGCCGCTCTTAAAAGAAGAAAGCACGTACTAAACAGAATGCTAGATGAGAATGCAATAAGTAACAAAGAGTACCTAGAAGCAATACAACAACCTATTACTGCTAAGTATTATAATAAACAGATTGAAGTTCATGCCCCTCATGCTGCTGAATTAATTCGCAAAATCCTGTATCAAAAATTTGGGGATGATCTTTATAATAGCGGATACAAAATATACTGCACTATTCAAAAAGACAAACAAAAATATGCCAACAAATCTATACAAAATGCTATTGAAAATTACGATAAAAGACATGGATATAGGGGAGCATTAGACAATATAGATACTGTTGATGCAGTCCAGTGGAATAAATATCCTTCTTCCAACAAATATAAATTAGCCATTGTAACCAAAGTCGAATCTATCGGGATTGATGCTCAATTGGAAAACTCTTCATTTATTAAAATAGACATGAAAAACATGTCCTGGGCAAGAAAAAATTTGCCAAATGGTAAAATAGGCAAAGCAATACAACATCCAGATGAAATAGTAAAAGTAGGAGATATTATTCATGTCAGCCAAAAAAATAATTCATTATGGCAACTAGATCAGATCCCTGAAATTGAAGGCGCTTTTATTGCAATTAACCCACAAAACAATCACATAGAAGCGCTAGTTGGTGGATATGATTTTAGCCTAAATAGCTACAATCATGTAACCCAAGCCAAAAGACAGCCTGGCTCTAGTTTTAAACCTTTCATCTATGCTGCTGCACTGGAGAAAGGTTATACATTAGCAGATAAAATTAATGACGCACCGATAGTCAAAAAAGACCAAAGCCAAGATAGTTTAGTTTGGAGACCAAAAAACGATAACCATAAATTTTCAGGGCTAACAAGTTTAAGAAATGGATTAATGTTATCAAAAAATTTAGTATCTATTAGATTACTAGAAGCACTAGGGTTAGACTATACAAGATCGTTTGTTGAGAAATTTGGTTTTTCTCTTAAAGACATCCCCAACTCATTGTCTATGGCTCTTGGAAGCGCTAACGTAACCCCACTAGAATTATCGGCTGCTTGGGGACCATTTGCCAATGGAGGAAAAAAATGCTCTCCGTTTTTAGTAAACAAAATAATAAATGCTAAAGGTGAGGTAGTCTATTTAAAAGAACATAATGTAACAGAAGAAAAAGAGCAAGTTCTGAGCCCACAGGTAGCCTATTTAATTACTGACGTCTTAAAAAATAGTATATATCATGGTAACACTGGTAGAACAACCAGAAAAAAAATTAATAGATTAGATATTGCTGGGAAAACCGGAAGCACAAACGATAATAAAGACGCTTGGTTTGCAGGTTATCATAAATCATTAGTTGCTATCAGCTGGATTGGTTTTGATGTTCCTAGATCAATTTATGAATATGGATACAAAGCAGCTTTACCAGCATGGCTAGACTTCATGGCACAAGTTCTAAAACAAACTCCAGAGAGTAGAATCCCTGAACCCAAAAATATGCTTAGAGTAAGAATTGATCCAAGGACTAGTCTACTAGCTAGTAGTGAAAATGATGGAAGCTTCTTTGAACTTTTTAGAGAAGGGAATGCCCCAACGACATATACCCAACCAGAAGATATTGATCTTGCTAATATGAAAGAATACCTATTTTAATAGACCATAGTTCATTAAAAGCAAGAGGCTTGGATGCAAACTATCTATTATCCCCAGACATTCATGTTTGAACTAAAAATGTTCGGGAATGGGATTTGTTTTATCCTGGAATTCGAAAATTTGAACGTATCTCCATCTAATTATGTTATAAAAACTAACACACAACAAACTTCGGAATATAAGGCTAAACGTTACTTTAACTAAGATGGTATAACAACAACAAGCAATTTGTTAAAATAATAATTTCGTTATATTTAATGGATTATTTGCAAATTATTTCATATAATAATTTAGATCCTATAGATCCTATAGATCCTATAAATCCTATAAATCCTATAAATTTGAAATTATGAAATTTGAAAATATAAATTTTAAATACCGCCCTGATATAGATGGATTAAGAGCGATAGCTATATTATCAATAATAATTTATCACATGAATGATTCTCTAATAACTGGGGGCTTTATTGGAGTTGATATATTTTTTGTTATTTCAGGATATTTAATATCATTGCAAACTTTCAAAGAAATAAATTATAACACATGGTCTATAAAAGAATTTTATAGAAGAAGGATTAAAAGAATAATACCTGCATTGTTTGTACTAATAATGATAGTTCTTGCATTTAGCCAACAATTAATGTTGCCGAGTGACGCTATAAAAGCAGCAAAATCTTCTCTATGGGCATTATTTTCAGCAGCTAATTTTTATTTCTGGCTGCATCTAGATACTAGCTATTTTGCTCCAGCAAGCACAGAAGTGCCATTGCTGCATCTATGGACAATAGGGGTTGAAGAACAATTCTATTTATTTTGGCCATTTATTACTTTATTTATTTATAAAATGAATAAAAAATATATGTTTTTCTCCATATTAATAGTTTTAGCTATAACATCTTTTATATTTTCAGAATGGTTTTATTTTACCTCTCCTTAATTTACTTACTATATGTTACCAGCAAGAGCTGGTGAATTTATTGTTGGGGTATTAGCATCAGGGCTAGTATTTAATTATCATTATATTAAAATATCTAAGATAATTTGCTGTTCTGCAAATTTGATAGGAACCATTATAATATTTACATCTATTATTTTACTGCATGAAAATAATGTTTTCCCTGGATTTAGAGCTATTCCCCCTACTATAGGAACTGCATTATTGATATTGGCAGGACATTTCAATACTGGCAGCTTAACTGTAAAATGTCTCTCTGCTAAAGTAGTGAGATTTATAGGTAAAATTTCATATTCAGCATATTTATGGCATTGGCCATTACTTGCATTTTATAGATATGTAAATTATGAAGTAACTATATATTCAGGGATAGTTTTGTTTATTTTAACAATATTTATTTCTCATTTAAGTTATAAATATATAGAACAGCCTTTTCGAAAAACAGATAAAACTTTCTGTATAATATTATTAAGCTATTTTATTATCCCTGCATTAGTGTTAGCTGTTATGACTATAATCTTTATTAAGCTAGATGGGTATGGTGTACGTACATTTTATGGGGATTATGAACACAAATATAAAACATTGATGAAAAAAACAAGTGCTGCATCAGGGGGAAGCAGTGTAATTAATCCTGAATTTATCGATGATAATAATAAAATATTGTTGATAGGAGATTCAAATGCAGCTCATTATGTAGGGTTATTAACAGAGTTTGGTAAAGATAGTAAGTTTGGCTTTAGAAAAATATCTGCTTCATCATGTCAACCTATTCTAGATAATACTCCAGAGGGATTTGTAAGAAAGAATTTGAAAAAAAAGCAAAGAATAAATTGTATAAAACACTCAAGAATTATTCGCTCTATGGTAAAAGATTATGACATTCTTATTTTAGCAGCAAGATGGCCAACTGAAATGGTAAATTATATAACTGGAGAAGATTATTACGATAATTTATTTAATAACCTTATTGAGCTGGCCAACTTAGGGAAAACTATAATTCTCATGGGGCAAGCACCTATTATTTACGGATATGATAGAAATTGCTTGGCTAAATCAATAAGCTTCCCTTGGGTTAAATGTAAACAAAAATTCTCAATTCATAAACATTTACCCAAAGTTAATAGTAGACTAAGTAAATTTGCTGAATCTCATGAGCATATTAAGTTCTACGCAATTAATGATTATTTATGTAGTGATGGATTTTGTTACTCTGAAGATGAAGATAAACAGCCATTATTTTTTAATAAGTCACATTTATCTCATGAAGGTTCTCATAAAATTGGCAGATTGATAATTAAAAAAGATGGTGTTCCTGACATTTTTAAGAATTTTAATATAAAACTAATCAACAACCACCTTGAATATTAACATTCGCAACTATACCAATTGTTATACCTTAATTAAGCTATAAAAATTTTTTGATATAATTATATTTCTTAAAAACATCTAATTTTATTTAGCAGGATCAGTTCTCCTATTTTTGTATTGTACCGATTCCTGATTAAACATTTTGGTATTTTTTTAAGTGATTTACAATTTAAAGATAATAGTTGATAACTATATTTTTAATAACGAGCGTGAGAATATATCCAATAGGTGATATTGAAATTCATTGCATCTTCAATAGTAATAGGCAAGATTGATAATTAACGAACAAACAAGCAATCTAGAATTAAAGAAAGAATATAGCTAATTTCTCTCTATACACTAATAGTATTCTATCTAACATTTCTGGGCTATTGAAATAATATAAAACATAAAAGAAATTTAGATACAATTGTTTCTTAAATAAAATCATTTATGTATAAACAATCTATTCTATTTACAAGAACATCTTATGACTCTTGATACTAAGCAAACTAGGTATCACGATTATTTTATAAATTGGCTTTTTGATTAATTTTTTTAACTCTATTTTGAACTAAACTTATATTTTTCCTAAATTCTATTTGTTTAGCATCATTCTTAATAGTTTTTTCAAACTCTTTAGCTATATTTAAAGCAAGATTGAATTTCTTGATAGCTGTTTCTGGCTGTTCATGTATTTCGTAAATCTGTCCTAGGACGTCATAATAACCAGCTACAAAATGATGTTTTTCTCCAAATAATTTTTTTGTTATTGCTAAACGTTCTTCATAATAGTTTAGAGCTCTGGAGGGATTTTTATTATTTAACTTAGGCCAGTTCTTAGGGAATGTATATATATGGCCCATAACTTCATGGAGTCGAGGCTGATAAAATTTATTCCAAATCATATATGCCTTTTTAGAATATTTTAAGGCGTCAGAATAATTTCCTAGCTCTTCTGCTATTAGACTTAAGTTTTGCAAAGTATTAGCTAATTTAACGTGTAATGGATCTTGAAAACAAAATTCTTTGATTTTTAAAGACCGGTGAAGTAATTTTTTTGCCTCATTATAATTTCCAAGACTATATTCAACTCTACCTAAGCTATTTAAGTTAATTGCTATACTAATATTGTTAGGATTCTTCATATAAGCATCATCAATTTGAACAGTCCTCTTTAATAGTTTTTTTGCTTCCTCGTTTTTCCCCAAGGCATGTTCGACTAGACCAAGGAAATATAATGTAGGCGCTAACCTTATATTCATTGGATCTTTATAATGCCGTTCACGTATTACTAAAGCTTTCTGTAACCAATATTTTGCTTTTTCATAATTCCCAATGGAATACTCTATCCCTCCAAGACAATGGAAAACATTGCCAAATTTTATATTCATAGGCTCTTTATAATGAAATTCTTTAATTTCTAATGATCTGTGCAACAATTTTTTCGCTTCGAGATATTCCCCAAAATGGCGCTTGACCCAACCTAAATTTTTCAGAACCTCTGCCAACTCAGCATGCATAGGATCTTGATAATAAGATTCTTTTATTTTCAAAGATTTTTGAAGTAAATTTTGGGATTCATGATAATTGCCAAGGTAATACTCAATCCAACCTAGTTTGTTTAATATTTCAGCCAATTCAAAATGGTCTGGATTTTGATAATAAGATTCCCTGATTTTCAAAGAACGAAGTAGTATTTTCTTTGCTTCCTTATGATTACCCAGATAATGTTCCATCCAACCTAAATTAATTAAATTATCAGTTAATTGAATATTTTCATGATTTTTATAGTGAGTATTTTTTATAGTAAGAGAGGTTAAATAAAATGACTTAGCCAATGCGTACCTACCAAAAATATCAGCAATTTTTCCGTATTTATGCAATAAATCAGCTTTGTTTAAATTTTCTGGCATATATTTTGTTAATATAGGAATATGATATAGCCAGTTTCTTGCATCATCCCAAGTTTTTATGTTTTTATTATCAAATTTAATTGCAGCTCCAGTTGCGATCTCTACAGTTTTATTTAACCATGTTTTTTTGTTATGAACATCTAACCTAATTACATGCTGCAGTAATCTATGAATTTTGAATGATTTGTCGTTATTAAGTATGATAAACGAATGCTTGCGTAATTCTTGAATTGCTTGAGACTTATTTTTTAACGATAAATAATTAAATAAATCTAATTGTATATTATCCGGATCTAGATAAGAAGAAATGTAAAGAATTTCTTTGGCATAATTACTTAATTTTTCTAAAGAAATTGAAAATGTTTTCCACAAAGTTCCTTTGTATTGATTAGTATCTTGAGGTTTTATATCCAAATATGGTTGCTGTTCAATTGCATACATCTTCAAATAATCTTCAATATTAGTGTGTTCTTTTATATATCCTATAGCTTGCCCTAAGGCTAATGGAAAATAATACAGAGTTTTCGCTAGTTTATTAATGTTTGTTTTGCTTTCATGTATTAAATGTTTAGCAATATATGCCTGAGCTTCTTGTTCTGTAAAAATATCTAAAATAATAGAATCTTCTATCCAATGCTGACTTCTTGAAGTAACTAAAATATGTGGGTTAGTCGCAACATTAAGGTGATTATGAATTTCTGTTAAATATGTCTGAATATCTTCTTTCTTCGGAACATTATCAAAAACAAATAATATTTTCTTTGTCGAATTCTTATTTAATAATTTGTTATGAACAACTCTTCTTAATTGCTCAGGTTGGAGCCCATAATCATTTATTTTAAGTTTATTCGCGAAAATACTATACGATTTATTGATACTATTTTCTGTTTCTGAATTTATCCATAAAACAATATCATATTTTTTATCTTCTATTGCTCTATATGCATATTCTGTAGCTAATTGGGTCTTACCTATTCCGCCCGCGCCTACAATAGATTGCGTTATTATATCAATGCGATATTTATCTAAACTCACTTTAATATTTTTAAATAGCTCTTCTCTTCCAGTAAATTTTTTATTTCTTCTTGGTAAATTCCAACTCCATTGCTCATATGATTGAATAAAATTAACATTATTTTTCACCACATGTGATAAACTCGACTGCCTTACTTTATTTAAATAGTAGTAAGAAACTCCACTTAGTATAAAACCAACTATAACTAAGGTTATAATTCTAGAAGAATATACAGAAGAACCACTAGCATTAGCTATATAGTTCTCAGAATATGTCATATTTTTTTCTTGAATATTATTAGCAATATTATCTATATCGGAGGTGAAATTTATTATTTCATCAGAATCGATGGTAGTTTGATATTCCCTAATTAAATAGTTAACAAAATATTTATAAAAATCTCGTTTGTTTTCTGGGTTATATACTATAATTTTGCTATCATTAATCAAAATATTTTTTTCTTTTTCATTTAAAATTATAAATGCATGATTTTGCTTTAATTCCAATTCTAGTTTTTTTATTTCAGAAGCATCTAGAATAACACACAAATTTATATCTTTTTCTGCTAAATTATTGGATATCTCTGTTTGAGTTATTATATTTACATTAATTCCAGCTAATTGAATCAAGCTTATTATTTCAGCAATAGCTGACGTATTAGATAATTGATGAGATACAATAATATTGCATACGATATTAAACTCTTTTAATTTGTAAGCAATTTTCTTAGCTGTCTTTCTATAAAAATAATCTATATATTGATTTTTAAACAATCCTTGTAGTTCTTTGAAATCTGCAGATTTTCTAACAAATAGCGCTATGTCATCTATAGTTTGCACTTCGGCTTTACTTTTAATTTTATTTAAATGAGCATAAATAGTCCTAATTGATTTATTCAATATTTTTGCAATTAAGCTTGGTTTTATATTATCTAAAGTAAAGCATGCAAGTACTTTAATTTCTGTTTGAGTAAATTTATTTTTTTCCATTAGATTAAACTTCCATATCAAATGCAAATATACGCTAATATCCCTAATAATAATGGACTAGTAAATGGATTAGTACTATATATCAATAGTAATTCCTAATAATTGCATATAAATTCTTTTCCATGATGTATTTATCTTCAATTTGCATGATGGAGATAAATTCAATCTTGGCCTGAAACATTGGTTCATAAAAAAAATCAAGAAGCATCCTTGCTAGACTCATCATCCTTATTGAACAACATAAGTTTAGCAAGAATGTTTAAAAAATAATACTGCACAACTTCTATTGGTGGTATTATAACTCTAGTGATATTTTTAGTGGCAAAATGCCATTCAGTTCCACAAATAGTCTAATTTATAGTATTTTTTATATGTAGAAAACAACATGTAGATATTAAGTACAAATATTCCATTATTCTTATTTATTCTAATAGATTCATTTTTTACACGTCTAATTTAATCCCAATATAATCTATTAAAACATTTACTAAGGAAGACAATCATTTAAGAATAAATATATTCTTAACTTTATTAATTAAACTATCCAACTATTCTTTGTTGTTAGTATTTGTACGAAGTATAATTTAATAATATTTTTTAGAATGCCATTTTAGATTTAAATACCTAATTAGATATATAGTAGTTAGAAGATGTTATTTAAGTTATACTTGCCAGTCTACTCCAACTCTTAAGCATAATTAATAAGCTTAGAATAATCAGCTACAATAAATCCTAAGAATATTAATATACCAACCATGTTATTGTTTATAAATGCTTGCATATAATTACCAGACTGCATTAATTGATACTGATAAATAAATAGTATTATGCTCATAAAGATGAAAGCCTGATACCATATACCAAATTCCAAATTCCATCCAAATATTGCTAAACTTCCATAAACAATACATTGCAAAATAAATACAAATTGTTTGTCAAAGTTCCCTAGAAGTATAGAACTAGAATTTATTCCTATTCTTAAGTCATCATTCTTATCAAGCATGGCATATATAGTATCAAAAGCTACAATCCAGATAATATTAATACAATATAGAACCCAACCATGCATGCCAACATAATTATTACTTGCAGCAAATGCCATGGGAATTCCAAGGGCAAATGTGATCCCTAGAAACAATTGCACCATCCCCGTATATCTTTTAACAAACGGATAAATTACTGTCAGCATCAATGCAACCATTGATATTTTTAATGCCAGCCAATTTAGCCTGCTAGCTAGTATTAAAGAAACAATGAGCAAAAGAAACAATACTAAAATGGCAGATCTTTTTGATATAGCTCCTTTTACTAAAGCTCTA
>JABSQI010000230.1 GCA_013215905.1 Legionellales bacterium
AAGGGTATACCCATAGGGAACTAACAAAACAAGCGGTACAGTTAAGTGATATATAATTCATACTGTACCAACTTAAGAAAACTATATATACTGTACCGTATGAGAATATATGCATACCTCCGAGCAAGCACCGAAGAACAAAACGCAAACCGAGCTAAATCTTACCTTGAAAATTTTGTTAAAGGTTTGAATCAGACGGTAAGTGCCTGGTTTGTCGAAAGTGAAAGCGGTGCAAAATTAAAAAGGCCTGAACTGTTTCGTCTTTTAGAGATTGCTCAATATGGTGATGTGTTGTTGGTTGAACAGGTTGATCGCATTAGTCGCCTTAACACAGAAGATTGGGAAACCCTCAAGACCCTCATCATGAAAAAAGGGATACGCATCGTTGCGTTGGACTTGCCAACGTCTCATCAGTTTTTAAGCAAAAGCACTGATGAGTTCACTCAGCGTATGTTAGATGCGATTAATGCCATGCTTCTCGATATGCTGGCTGCTGTTTCGCGTAAAGATTATGATGATCGCAGACGTAGACAGCTAGAAGGTATTAAAGCAGCAAAGGAAGCATGAAAATATAACGGGCGCCAAGTTAACCATAAGCTTCATGATAATATCTCAACGCTATTACAAGCCGGAAAAAGTTATAGCGCTATTGTAGAGTTGTTAGGATGCTCACGTTCGACAATTTCGAAGATTAACAAAATGCGTTTAAAAAAACTAGCTCTTGCTTCATCATAGATTGAATGGCAAAAAAAATACCCTGGGCGCTTAAATCAGAGGCACTACCAGGGCTTATACTCTTATAATAATACTATTTGGAAAAAATATGCAAGAAAATTTAGATAAAAATGGAAAAATAGATATTATTTTCGGGGGAATATCTTCTGAGAGGATGTCTACATACATGGAGGCTGCCTCAAATAATAAAGAAAAAGCACTCAACCTATACAACAAGAACACAAAAACTAGTGAGCTCTTTTATACCCCTCTTCAAGGCTTTGAAGTACTTCTTCGGAATACTGTATATACAGCCATAAGCGAAATATATGGGGAAAACTGGTTGTTTGAGGACCGTTTTCCGTTTGAATATATACAGAAAAAAATGATTAATAATGTTCTAGATAAAAAGATCACGGTTCATAGCTCTCCAAAACTTATAGCAGAGCTTAGTTTTGGTTTTTGGACATCATTGTTTGGAAGAAAGTATGAAGAAATCTGGCGTCACAATCTTAGGAAGATTTTTAAAGGTCATGTAAAACCCCTTACTAGAAAAGAAATTTTCACTCGCCTAAATGAAATTAGGGAGCTAAGAAATAGAATTGCACATCATGAACCAATTATATTTAAAAGGGATAAGTTCGAAGACCTGAAGACTATATTGGAGATGGCAGGCTATATATGCCCTGTTACAGCGGAATGGATTGAAAAAGAATCAAAACTTAAGATACCTAAAGAACCTCGGAACCCCTGTCCAAAAGAAATTTTCGATGAACTAGAAGGAAAGCAGTTTAGCTTAGCTATTGCGTTGTCGTATTTGAAAATGGCTTATTATGAAGAGGGGCCCTATGCGAGTGAGTTGGCAAAAATACTAAATGAAACCTACCACGGTAATGTGCATTTAATGGTTTATAACGCTCTTCATACGTTTATTGTTGTTGAAATCATCAAGCTTTTTGACAATTCTTCACAATCCAACACATTATTAACCATCCTTAAGGCTATTAAGAAAGAAAATGATGAGGATAAAGCCTTGCTGGCTAGGATTCAAAAGCAATTTGTGGATCTTGAGAGCGCTCCAGAATTTAAAAAGGTCAGAGATGCTCGCAATAAGATGATTGCTCATAATGCTATTGAATCAGAAAAATACTCATACTCTGATATAGAGGAGGTTTATAAAAAGATAGTCCCGATCTTTGAAGATATCTTTGAATATCTAAACGATGATGGATTTGCGACTTCCAAAAACGTTTTAGCTCAGACAGATAGAATAGCTAATGGCTATATAATAAATATCTTGAAAGCATTCACCCAACCCAACTCAGAAAATAGTGACCATGATAAAAAATAGAAAATCATGGTTTCTTTATATAATTCGTACTAATGCGGGGACATTATATACTAGCGTAACAATTGATCTTGAAAGGCGGTTTGAAGAGCATCAATCCCAAGGAAAAAAGTGCGCAAAATATCTCCGAGGAAAAGGACCTCTAGAATTGGTTCACTATGAGGGGCTTCCAGACAAAGCCTCAGCTTATAGTTTAGAAATGAAAATCAAGCGGCTTTCAAAGGATGAAAAAGAACGATATATCCGTTCTTCATCAAATGAAAAACACTCACAACACATTGAAAACAAACGTTTTTCAAGTATCCGCTTTCCATAATAAAAGTTATGCGACAATTTATACTGTCATTTTTTTGGTGTGTGTTTTTTATAAGGCTTTTATTTATGCTGTTATTAAATATATAAAACTAATTATAAAGAAAAGTTCTTTTTATTTTTTAAGTGCCTCATGCCTTCAAAAAGAAGCCAAATAATTGAAATTCCAGCCGCAAACCAAACTGCCATCGCCCCATAGAGATTTAATTTAATATCAAACCCTACAACATTAAATAAATTCATAATTGGGAATACAGTTGTTTCGATTGCTAGGTTAGTGCAGTAGACAATTTTATCTAAAAATGTGGTCACTATTTATGTCCTCTCATTTATAATAAATATAAACTATTTTTGTTAAGTTTTCCAAGGTTAAAATTAGAAAATACTCTTGACTGAATGTTGATGCATTTGGTTTAAGCACCCACTGCGCAAGGTTAAATGCATTGTTCGTATGAGCTGGTGAGATTCTTCATTTTAGCCCCCTCCCAAACATTTTTTCATAATAATCTTTCCATGCTCCACCCATTAAAGACCAAATTTTATCCTGCTCTTTCTTACTCATTTTAGGCAAAGCAAACTGAAGCAATGCTCCATATTCCATCTGCTTCCTTTGTTCTGGGGTTAATTCTATTTTAAAAGTGGTACTTTGAGGGAAGAAATACCACAGCCCGAAACCACTTCCGAGGCTTCCTAGACAAAATGCTATGCAAATAGATAGGCCAACTCTTGATAATTTTTTCTTATATCTTTCATTGTCATACTTCAAAGTCTTTATAAAGCTTGATTGTTCTTGCTCTAGCCTTTTGATGATCTGTGTCAGCTTTTCAGTTTGACTATTAACAAAAGGTTTCATAAGCCCTGCTGTTTTTTCAGCAAACTCTTCTGATGATTCCAAAACGCTTGTTGCTATTGTTTTTTCTATAGACTCATTACAAGTCCTAAGGAATGCGACTTCTTCTGAAACGTTTTTTTGTGACTCCTCAAGGGTTTTAGCTGATTTGGCAACCTTGAGAGAAAATGAATCTAAAAGATCGGTTGCCCTTGATAAATTTTTAATGCTTTCATCGATTTGATCTAATTTTTCCATATTATTTCCTTTCATTATTTCGTTTCGGGAGGAATTTTGTTTTCCAAAAAG
>JABSQI010000231.1 GCA_013215905.1 Legionellales bacterium
TAACTGATAATAAAGATCGATTTTTAAAAATTGCTAAACTTTTCCTTGATCAAAGTATTGAATCTAATAATATAGAAACTATTAAGCTCGATATTTAACCTGTTTGGCCGTTTTTGCTATTATTGAAAATATAGAAATCAATATTACCATATCAAAACCTATAAACTTCAAAAATCAAGAATATTATGTATTTTGTTCTACTATTATTATCAGACTAGAAATACTAATAATTAATCTTAAGGAAAAGATATGAACATAAAATTAATAAGAAAACTAAAACAAAGGCTAGAGGATTTAGAACAAAAAGCAGACTCCCTTAAAGATCAGATTATTAACTTAGGAAAATTAAATCATAACCTAGAGACTATTAAAAAAGAAGAAATTCAAAGCGAATTAAGAGATACTTTAAATAAAATAAATCATATAAATTCTGTGAATAAGAATTTTTAATGATGTACATACAAATTTAATATCATTTGTAAGATATCCAATATGGCTGGTATAATTTTTATTATTAATTAGCCAATACTGTTGTTAATTAAAACAAGCTAAGATAAAATACAAATAATTTTCATATTGTATAGTTCATCTACTATGGATAATAAAATTAATTTTCTTTCTAGTTTAATTGAATGCAAATCTATAACACCATATGATCATGATTGCCAAAAAATAATAACTGAATTTTTGGTTCCACTAGGATTTGAAATACAATCTTTCAAAAAAGAAAATGTATCAAATCTATTAGCTATTAGATCAATTTCTAAACCTGTATTCGCTTTTGTTGGGCATACTGATGTAGTATCTGCTGAACCATTAGAAAAATGGGATTCAGATCCATTTAATGCAACAATAAAAGATAATCACATTTACGGTAGGGGCGCTGCAGATATGAAAGGAAATTTAACTGCATTTTTATTTGCAGTTAAACAATTTATAAATAAATACCCAACATACAACGGCTCAATTTGTATACTAATTACAAGCGGAGAAGAGTGTGATGAATGCCATAATGGGATTCCAACTATAGTTAAAAAATTACCATTTACTGAAATTGATTATTGTTTAGTTGGTGAACCAACAAGTACGCTAAACCTAGGGGATACAATAAAAGTGGGCAGAAGAGGCTCTTTATCTGCTAACCTAGAAATTAAAGGCAAAGGTGGTCATATTGCTTACCCTAAATTTTGTACAAACCCCTTCGATTCGCTTCCAGATGTAATAAATGAGATTGCAAAAATCAAATGGAATGATAAAGACGAAATATTTGATGAAACAAATCTAGAGTTTACTAATACTTATACATTTAACAAGTCTGGTAATGTTATTCCAGATAGCATCTTTTTAAATTTTAATTTAAGATATAATCCTAATACTTCATTAGAAACAATTAAAGAATCAATTAATAATGCAATCAATAAACATTCTTCCAACTATAAAATTAATTGGACTACATACGGTTTACCTTACAAATCTAAGGAAAATAAACTATTTTCTATTGCTTCCCAAGCAGTATATGACATTGCAAATATAACTCCTAATTCTTCTACATCTGGAGGAACATCCGATGGTAGATATATAGCAGATAACTGCAACAACATCATAGAACTAGGATGCTCAAACTCCAGCATTCACAAACCTAATGAAAATATAAAGATCCAAGATTTAGATAACCTTGAAACCATCTATTATAAAATTCTAGAGAATACTATATTGTAGTGTGGGAATTACCACACTACAATATATTGTTGCTTATATTTTTTCTATACCTGCTCTTCTAACTAACTTATCATAGTGTTTATTCGGTAGAACACCTACATCGAATCTCCCAAAAAATTTTTTTAGGTAATGGCGTATTGTACCCCTGCTTACTCCTAATAATCTTGCTGCCTCAGATTGGTTTCCGCCTGTTAAAATCATTGCGCCCTCTATAAGAGCTTTTATAGCTGGATTAATTATAACAGAATAAATTTTTGAGTAAGTTCCAACATTATACAAAGCTAACTCAGTAGTATATCTCACTACTAAATTATGAATTTCATTTTCCAATTGAGGAATTGAAATTTTTTCATCATTTTCTACTATCCTTGGCCTAATTTTCATTACTTTCTCCTATATAATAACTTATGACTGATTGTACGCCATATACTTCTGAATATTCTTGTACAACCCTAAATCTACCTTTCTTACCTAAACAGTTTTCGGAGGTTATCTCTCCTAATTGATAAGTATCTAATATATTTATCGCATTCATAAAATTTTTAATTTCCCATGGAACTTTTTCTGATAAATAATCACATATCCAAAATATTTCATTATTTACTTCCACTCTGAAAGTTAATTTAAAAATTGGATTATTTTTTTTGGACATCAAATCTTCGGCTCTTACTATCTCAAAGATATGCTCACCTTGTGGTAACATGTTCTTAGAATACACATCCGACTGATTAATTACCTTATATTTCATCACGACTCCCATTTTAATATTTAGAAAATATAATATTTTTATTAGATACTGAGAGAATGTTTAGGAAGTCATAAAGAAATAATGATAAAACTGACTTTCTAGAAATACCACTATACACTATGTTACAATATAGTTAGTGGAGTACATAGAAATGTTCATCACTACTCAGAGTATGAGCCCCTACTCATGCTCTGAACTATTTATATTATAATACTCATTAGTCACCTCCATGTATTAAGTTATTCCCTAGCCTTTATTGTTATATATAATACATAAATTATCAAATATTACAATAATAAGTTTAACAAAAAATCATTTAGAATGTAATATATATAATTAGTTTATAATTTATTCTTAATAGATAATTATTTAATCTTCTGATCTTTCTTCAGATATTTTGGATTCTGGTAGATATTCCTCTATGGCTTTTTGAACATCATCAAGTCTTTGTTTACAGTTTGCATATGCCTCAGAAGCACTCTTAACCATTTCTACCATCTTATCAACATCAAGATCGTCTTGTTTACGCAAGACTTCTGATATGGACTTAAGCGTATTATAGTTACTTTTAAATGATTTTTTACCTAATTTTGTCATCACTTTTTCTTATTTACGGGGCTCACTAGAAGTTTACCATCTCTAAAACATAAAAGAAACTCCTCGCATACCTTTGCTTGATCAAATGAAATTACGTTTTTTCCATCAATATCTTTCGCAATTGTATAACCTTTATTTAATATTTTTGTAGGATCTTGGTTAATAATATCTTTTATAAGAAATTCTATATGCTTTTTATATTCTAAGATAGTTCTCTCAGAAATATAAGCAACCTTGTTAAATATATTTGTAATTTCTTTTTTATTTTCAACACAAAATCTAGACACGGCAAACGGAAATGTAGGATTTTACTTCAAACGCGTAGAAAGGAATACACTCATTTTTTTTATAAGAAACCGGTTTATAAGAAACTAGGGCTCGACTCGCCAAAAATTTAAGAAACTCGAGGGCTGGAATGTGGCTGACCTAAGAAACTTTCA
>JABSQI010000232.1 GCA_013215905.1 Legionellales bacterium
AGTCAAAACCTTTTTTTGAGATCACGCATCAATTGAGCATCTCTAACCATAGCATTTAGTCTACGTTTGAGTGCTTCTTGTTCAGTATTTTTCGTGATCCCTAGCTTTCTCACAAGTGTTTTGAAATTAACTGGAGCGCCTACCTCTTCTAGTAATTCCAATATAAATTTACGGCTGGGAATTGGCTTAGCATATTTCTTAGCCTCTTCATCCGCATAAGGATCAATGTATCTTTTTTTATTCATATATATTTATTGTACAGTAATTGATTTATGTAGACAAATTTGACAATCCTCTCCAAGCTGGCGCCAACATTTATTTTTAGTATTACTGTTTGTCTATTTCTTAATATTCTCAATACCTTATCAAGCTAGTACATTTTCAATAATAACAAAAAATACCTATTTTCTATATAACTATTTATATTAGTAAAAATGTAGATTTCTACTATATTTATTACTAAGGTTTTTAGGTTGGAGGAGAGCCAATGCACTATGCAGAATACTTAAAGAAGATCAAAGAAATGGTAAAGAAGCTAGATCCAAATACTAATGATTTTCAAGAATCAATCAAGGAGCTCATGAAGTTTATCAGAGAAGGTAATCAACAGCACCAAAATTTGCTAAGCCAAATAATCAATGATAACCATAAAGCGCACCTACACGACTTAGCTGTCGGATTCGGCAAAGAAGATTTTCTAGGAAGTACAAAGCTTGGCTCCGGAACAGGTATAATTCTACATGCAGCTTTAGGCCAAGGTACTGAAGGTGGTGGAATAAATGCTGATCGTGAAAGTGCACTTAATGTAAAAATAGAACAAGCCGTTAATCAGGCTGAAAAAGAACTTAGTGAAGAAATTAATGAACAAAAATTTAATCCATCTCCTTTTACTAATAAACCAACACCATATTAAGGTAAAAATTCACAAATATTAATAAGCATCAACGAGTATTCTACTATTTTAGTCTCAGAATATATTCGAATTTAACAGATAAGCAATTCCTAGCAAGTCTACATAATTTTATCTCTAGATTTTATAATCCAAACATAAATAAACAAGCTCCTTGTTAAGCATCAACATCTATCTATGTTATATAATTATCTAAAAAGTAGTCTTAAAACTAATAAAGAAACTTGATTTAGTAGTAAAAGAGAATTTTTCCATAAAAAGTGAACTAGTTAGTATATTTTTTTCCTTCACAAATTGAGATTGTGCATAATTATATGCTCTAATTTGCATACCTAAACCAATCCCTAGCCACTGGATTGGGTAGTACTCTACTCCATATTTAAGAACTTTTGCAAAGCCTCTTCTAAGTTCCATAGGTTTACTCCAGCTATCCACCTGGGTTGCAACAATACTGCCTAACTCAGTATTTAAAGGATTTGTACCTGAATACATGTACATAATATTAGATATTCCAATCCCTCCTGTAACAAATAAACTAACATCACCGATATTACCTAAATAAAAAGGTGCTTTTAGTTTGACATACAAAATAGTATCAAAACTAAATCCTGTAAATGGTTTAACACCCACTCCAGGCCCCCATGTCAAACCATAACTAATATATTTTTTATACATGGGCTTTTCTATATCAATTAGATAAAGAGTATGTTTGGCATTTTTTTTAAATATACTGTTACCTGTAGCTTCTTCAACAACCCTAAAATCAAAACTTATTCTTTCAAAAGATATACTAGACATCTCAAAAGGACTAATTCTACGCTTAATAACAAAATCAGCTACCATATCACTATCATTGTCTGTATCATGCACAACAGCAAAAGAAATATTTATATACCACAAGACAAATAATAACAACAATGATATAAATTTCTTTATCATTTTATTTAGCTACCTTTTCAATAGAATGTCGCTTCAATAATGCTTGTAGTGCCTCAAGATTTTTATCTAAGACACTCATATTCTTCAATGAAATATCATCAGGACTAACAGACTTTATTTCATTGTTAGAATCAATTAACCCTCTGTCACCATAATAATTTAACTCAGAAAAGTTTCTAACCCAATTTTTTCTAAGAGCAAGGGCATGTGGTAAATCAAATCTACTAAATGTAGGCTTCCAAATATAGACATCTACATGACGTTCCTTTTTAGGCAAATGCATATGTGAACGATATCTAACTGCTCGACCTATTATTTGTTCTTGGAAAGACTTATTATAAGGAGTTTCTAAAATATGCAACTGTCTGGTTCCAACCAATGAGATCCCTTCTGTTATTTCAGGATGAATTAATAAAAATTTAATTTCTCCTTGATTGTATTTATTAACTATTCCTTCATATTTAGAAATTGGATATTCTGGATGCAAAATTGCATACTTACCCTTTTGACCATTTTCATCGAGAAAGCGTTTAAATAATAGGATCCCATTATGATAAAAGTGAGAATACAAAACTACAGGACCATTTGTTTCCAACATTAATTCAAGAGCTTCTTTGAACTTATAAGGAAATACAATTTTACGACGATTATAAGGATCACGATGTAATAAATTGCCAATCTCAAGACCACTCCCAGGACGCTTTTTCATAGTCTGCTGGATCTTTGTACTATTTAAAGAAACATAATCATTCCCATATGTTATTTCTTCATCTTTTTGTAACTGAATAACCTCTTTAGTTGTTAATTGATTATCAGCATATCGAATTAGGAAATCTATCTGATAATTATTATAACTGACATCCTGATAATGAATTTCTTTACTTGGATAAAACTCTTTATTGCTATTATCAAAATCATAATAAGTAACGTAAGTAGTGCATATCTTATCGAGCTTTTCTACATTAAATGTTCTAAGAGGATTAGTTTTCACTGGGAATGCCCATCTAACTAAAAAAGGTAAAAATCCCCCAACTACCCCAGCAATAGGGATAGCAATGATACTCCCTGCATTGATAGCAAAAGTTGATGCTGTTGTAATTCCAGTTACACTTCCAATGACAGGTGTAATAGTACTTTGGGCATAATATCCGATTGCCGCAGATCTATGTTGATTGATGTTCATAAAATTTACTTTAAAATCTTCTTTATTGAAAGGAAGAAGCTCTTTTCCAGATACTAAATTAATTTGGTAAGCAACATCTGTAATATCTCCAAATATAGGAGTTCCAGATAAAGAGAGGATGCGATGACTATTTTGAATCTTTAGATATACTTTACTATACACATCCGCTACTTTAGGATCTGCTGATTCTAATTTCTTAATTATCCGATGCGATTCATCAATAATAACTACAGCATTCTTTAAATCTTCTTTAGCTAGTTGTGCACCTTCTCTATGAGTAAAGATCTGATATCTCTTAGGATTTTTAACCCCATAACTTTTCATATTCTTAAGCCAGTGTCCTTTTAAAAACCTAGGAACAAATAAAATAATTTTTCTAGATGGATTTCTTTCGGCAAAACCTAACGCTAAATAAGTTTTACCAGTACCAAGGTAATGAAAAACCATTAATCCTTTTACATTTGGATT